>JAEUUX010000022.1 GCA_016787295.1 Chitinophagales bacterium | reverse complement strand
CAGTGCCTCAACGACCGAAACAGCACTATTTCGGGTGACGAAAATAGTGTAAGCAGATGTGCGTTTTTTGTGACCGCAATTATTTGTCTCAAACACTGTCAACATTTTACAAAATCCGAAGACTGTATTCAATTTAGTATAAATTGATTGTTGTTGAGTCTATACCATTTCTTTGGGATAAACAGCCACATCTGACCCCTGTGCCAACAACACATTAAGCGGTTCGGTGTGGTTAAGGATTTGCCATTGTTTGCCATACACAGCCCCAAAATCTACCGATAAATCGTATTTTTTTATGGGATAGATATTCCAAACAGGGTGCAAAACGGTGTAGCAAGTCGTGTTGCCACGATGGTCTTTACCAAGTCCCAAGTCGTGTTCCTTAAAATAGTGTTCGGTGGTGTTGGTGGCGGGTTGATAGCTGTTTTTGTCTGCCACAACTGTCACGCTATAGACTTGGCGTTTGACCCAGAATTGATGTTGCACCTGAAGTTCGGTTTCGGTAAATTGGCTTTGGGTGTGCATTTTTATGTGCCGATAAGGTTCGTTATAAACCCATTGAGCGAGGTAGGCAACAGCTACTTTGGGTACAAATTCGCGCACAAAACAAACCGCATTTTTACCACGATATTTGACATAAAAACGCAAATTAATTTCAGGAAATTGTGTATGAAACGGAATCGGAATGCCCAAAAGACGCGTTTTTTGGAAATCAAAAGCTACAAAGCTACAAAAAGCAGCACCGTTTTGTATATCCAACTCCACGCCGCGCGGTGTATAGGGCAGCAACAATTCGGGCGAAACGGGATAGGTGATGTTGATGAGGTTCTGCCAACGGGCAGTTAGAAATGGAGTAGCCATGCCACAAAATAGTTTTTTTGAGGGACAAAGATACGCCAAAAAATAGATAATTGGATAGTTTGTAGTGGAATTATGCCTAAAATTGTTGTAGCACAGCAAATGGGCAACAACAAATACCACAACAAAGTCTTTTTTTGAACTATAGACACCGCCCAAATATCTTTTATTAGTCGTTTCGATACAAACAAAAAGCCGCCCTACACAATAGGGCGGCTTTTCGATTTTTAATAAGGCAATAAGCAACTATTTCTGCAAAAATTAGTTGATATTGATATTAATGGTTTCATTTTGGGTTTTTTCTACCTTAATTTTGGGCAAAGTAACCACCAAAATGCCATTTTCTAAAACAGCAGTAATGTCGCTCGCAACGATGGTGTTTTTAGGTACTTCAAAAGTGCGTTTGAAGTTTTGCACCACAAAACCACGACGGTTGTATTGGGTAGTTTTTTCCTCTGTGCTTGTGTTTTTCTCGGCTTTAATGGTAAGCAACAAATTGTCAAAACTTATGCTTACTTCTTCTTTAACGAAACCGGGAAGGGCTACTTCGATGGTGAAATTGTCAGCGGTTTCGGCAACATTAACACCTTGAAAATAGGCTTGTTGCATGGCGTTGGTGAAAGCACGATGAGCTGGGAATGCCCAAGATGACTGTGGTTTACAATGGCTGTGAAACATAATGAAACTCCTTTTATTTTTGGTTGATTAAAATTAATAAAGATGTTTCATCTTATTCAAAAGCCGTGCCAATGGTAAAAAAAGTGTTTTTTAGTTAATTTTGGCAGTTATGAACTGACATTTTGTCAAAAACACCCGCAAGAAACTGACGTTTTGTCAATAATAATGACATCACACACTGATGGAGTTTTCTTTTTCCACAAAACTATGCTTGTTGTCACCAAAGAAATGAGGATAATATTTTTGCAATTCGGCTACAAACAGTGTATAGGGCAGGTCTTCGAACTCGCCATGATAACACAAATACTCCATAAAAGCCTTGTTGCTATTGTCTGCATCAAAGGCTTGGAGTATGGCATCGTTTTGTCCATCAAAATCAAGGGTTGGCACACCAAATTTTTGACAAATAGCATGGTCAAAAACGGGCGTTGCTTTGACCCACTTTCCGTCAATCCATAGCGACACATAACCATGAAAAACAAAGACATCGGTGCGCAAATGAGCGATAAATTTGGGTGTGGCTAAGTGGTTGCGGACATTGGCAAAACCCAAGCGAGCAGGTATGCCAATGGCTCGACAGGCGGCTGCCATGACCATCGATTTTTCGATACAATAGCCTCGCCCGCGCGCCAAAGTAATGCTGGCTTTGATGTGTTGTGGTGTGAGATCTAAGGTATAGGGATCATACGCTATTTGGTCGCGGACGGCTTTGTAGAGTGCTACTGCTTGTTCGGCAGGTGTGGCGAGGTGTTGGGTAATGTTTTGTGCAAAAGCTATGATGTCGGGATGCTGGCTGTCGATGTGTGCTGTTGGAGATAAATAATTGGTCATTGGGGAGGTGTATTTTTTTGTTGGCAGTCGAGTAATGCAGGTAAAAGTAAACCTCACTTAGATAACGACATTAAAAAGTGGTATTGCAAAAAGGATAACAGTAAAAATGCTAAGACAAATAACCCCGAAGGGGTGAAATGATGTCATGTTTTGTCGAATAATGTCACCCCGTCGGGGTTTATGTTAATTATTCTATTATTTTGAGGCTACAAACGTGTCACCCCGTCGGGGTTTTTATTATTTTTAGTTTGTAAGTTTGTCAACTAATCGGGTTTGTTTTGATAATAACAAATAACACCTTGATAAGCTTGTTATCAGAGTGTCATTATCAAAATATCAGGCATTTGTCATTTTTATACAACAATACAAGCTAAAACCACTTTTTAATGTCGCTATCAAACTTTCAAATTTGCAAACTTCTAAAGTCGCATTTTTCCCGCTATTGCACCACCTTCCAGTTTTTCATATCTGTTGCAGTAATATTTTTGACAAAGGCTTTGCTAAAACCGATTTTTTTAGCGACTTGTAGGGCGGCATCGGCTTGGGCGGGCGTGGCAAAACTACCCAACATAATTTTGGTAAGGTCTGTTTTGGTGTTGTAGTCGGTATAAATTTTACCCAAATTGGACAAAGTTTTTGCTTTGCCCAAAACAGGAAATTGCGAAGCTCCCAACTGCACCACATATACTTTGCCATTGGGAGGAGTCGTGATGGTTGTGGTGGTGGTTGTTGCAGCAGCACCTTCGCCTTGTTTGGGACAATCACATTTTTCGGTGTTAGTGGTAGCTTTTTTGGCGGTGCTATTACTACTTGGCATTTTCACAAAAGCATCTTTGAAACCCACTTTTCGCACTTGTGCCAGCACCTTATCGGCATCGGCTTTGGTGGCATAATTGCCGAGCAGGACAACTTGGTCGGTTCCGTTGTTTTGGTACGACACCACACCCATTGTTTGCAATTGGTTGAATAAAGCGCCATTCACGCCTTCGGTCAAGCGTCCTACCTGAATTTTGTACGCACCTTTGGCAGTAGGCGGCGGTAATTGCACGGTCGCAACTGTTGTGGCAGGAGGGGTTGCTTGGGGCGTGGTGGTGGTGCGCTGCGTAGTGGCAGCGGTATTATACACTTCGGGGCGTGGGCTGTAGTTGATGGGAGGTTGTGCGCTTGGGCGCGGCTCCACCGTTACTGTCGGCTTCGGCTGTGGAGAGGGCGGTGTGGGAGCAGGAGCGGTTTCTTCCACACTTTCCACTGTAGAATCATCAATATCGTTTACCTCGTCTCTCATTTTTTTATAGATGCGTGGCAGGGCTTTGGCTACTCTATCTACTTTTTGCGATACTTGGTCGGCTTCGGTAGAGTATTTATCCAATTTGTTGCCCCATTGTGCAAAAGTATGTGTATTGCGTTGGTACATTAAAAATAAAATAAATGCAACAATACCAAGAAACATTGCTGTTCCTAATAACTCCATTATTCCTTTCATGGTAAGGGATTTTTAGACAATATATGGTGGGAATAAACGAGCAAAGGTACGAAAATTTGCGCAATACTAAACTTTTTTGACAAAAATTCTTGTTAACTACCCTATATGCTACTCATAAACACCACTCCAGCTTCGCTATAAAATAATAATTCGATACTATTTAATACGCACAAGTATAGCAACTCTACCAAAACCCACTTACCTTTGCACCCCAAAAACAAGTTAATGGCATCAACAAAAGATTTTTTACAATTGCACTTTATCGTGTTAATTTGGGGTTTCACGGGTATTTTGGGCAAAATGATTAGCCTTCCTGCTGTTGAGTTGGTAAACTATCGCATGTTTATTGCAGCTATAGGTATGTTGGCATGGGCTATATGGCGAAAAGAAAATCTACGGCTACCTTTTGAGCAGCTTTGGAAAGTTGGCGCGGTGGGTTGTATTGTGGCAACCCACTGGATTACATTTTTTGGAGCAATAAAAGCGTCTAATGTCGCTGTTACCTTGGGTTGTATGGCAAGCATGACCCTATTCACCTCACTCATCGAGCCTTTTGTTAATCGCCGCCGTTTGTTTTGGGTCGAAATTATCTTGGGTTTAATCATTATTTTGGGCTTGTATATCATTGCTCAATTTGCTTTTCATTATTATTGGGGCATTATTTTGGCACTTAGTTCTGCTTTTTTGGCAAGTTTATTTGGCGTATTGAACCAACGGCTTCTACAACACACCCGCCCCACACAGATTGCCTTCTATGAGATGCTGACCGGTTTTATATTGGTCACTATCTACAATAGTTATCAACACAACTTTACCCAATTGCCTTGGGAATTATCTACCAGTGACCTTATTTGTTTATTCATTCTTGGGTGGGTTTGCACGTCTTATCCTTTTGTGGTATCGGTGGAATTATTGCGCCGATTGTCTCCTTTCGAAATTGTGATGGCAATTAACCTCGAACCTGTGTATAGCATTGTCTTGGCTTATTTCATTTTTGGCGAATCCGAATACATGCACTTTGGTTTCTATGTAGGAGCTTTAATTATTTTAGTTGCTTTGTTTTTGCATCCTGTTTTAGACAAAAAATTTAAACATCAATAAGCAAATTTAGATAATTAGGAGAACAAAAATACTGTAATTGAGATTAAGAATAGTTCAATACTGACGGATAACAACCGTCATGTTGTTTGCCAGATGTGTGTTGTACTACTTTCCCTCCAAATCACTCAACTAAGTTTCAAATGGAAAACCGAATTTAACTCCAATTATTCTGCTTAAGAAATCTTTTGTTCTATTTGTAAATTTCACTTTTCTCGTCCCCCTTCATTATGCTTACATTTAGCCTAAAACGCCAAAATTACTTTGATGATTTTTGAAAATTTAATGCTCAATGAATAAAAAAACATTTTTTTGAATCCAAAAAGTAGTAACTTTGTAGCCATTTTAAAACAACATTTTAGTAAATGTGCATGGTATAAGACTTTTCACCTCAACCAATAACTAACCCATTTAATAACCAAGAATATGTGCGGATTATGCGGATTTTGGACAGCCCAAGACAGCGACTCTTTTAACCAAGAAGCCCTACAAAAAATGAACAACACCCTTCGTCATCGTGGTCCAGAGGCAGAAGGGTATTATTTTGCTGACAACCAACAAGGAGGCAAAGTAGCGTTAGCCCATGCACGCTTGCGCATCATCGACCTAAGTGATGCTGCAAACCAGCCTTTTTGGTCTGCCGACCGCCGCTATGCAGTTGTTTTTAATGGCGAAATCTACAACTTCAAAGACATCATACGCCAATATAATCTCCAAACACAGACCCACACCGACACCGAAATTATAGCCGAGCTTTTCGCTCGATTTGGGAAAGATTGCGTACATCGCTTCAATGGTATGTTTGTCATCGTGCTGTATGATACACACACCGATTCTCTCTATTTGTTTCGCGACCGTTTGGGCATAAAACCTCTCTATTATTACCACGACACCCAAACTTCCACCTTTGCTTTTGCTTCCGAACTAAAAGCTATTGTGGCATTGCCTGCTGTTCGCGCTCGCCTCACCATCAACCGTCAAGCCATTGCTCACTATCTATATCAAGGTTTCATAGCTGCTCCCGAAACTATCTATAACGAAGTCCACAAATTTCCACAAGGACATCATGCCGCTTTCAATGGACACCATTTGGAAATAAGTCCTTATTGGCAACCCGAACAACACATCACATCACCACACACACCTACCATTACCGAAGCTAAGAAAAACCTAAGTCTACTATTAGATTCGGCTATCAAATATCGGCTTATTAGTGACGTACCAATAGGCACATTCTTGAGCGGCGGTATAGACTCAAGCCTCGTCACTGCTTATGCACAACAACATGCCGACCGTCCCCTGCAAACTTTCACCATCGCCTTCCAAGAAGCCCGATTCAACGAAGCTCCCTTTGCCCAAAAAATTGCCCAACATCTGGGTACCCAACACCATGAAATCATCGTTTCTTATGACACCGCCCTACAACGCGTAACACAGCTACCCCAAATCTACGACGAACCGTTCGCCGACTCTTCGGCTATTCCCAGCTTGCTCGTTTCCGAAGCCGCCCGAAAAAATGTAACCGTTGCCTTAGCCGGTGACGGTGGTGATGAATTATTTTTGGGCTACGGCATGTATACGTGGGCAGAAAGATTCCAAAAACCATGGCTAAAAACCCTCCGTTATCCGCTTGGCAAACTATTAACCTACAGCCACAACAACCGCCTCGAACGCGGTGCCAAAGTATTGCTATATGATCACCCCACACGCCTCAAAAGCCACATCTTATCTCAAGAAAGTTATTTGTTTAGCCAAGCCGAACTGCGTCAACTATTGCGCTATCCGCCACACGAAATAGCCTTCGATGAACACATCAATGTTTTTCAGCGCCCATTCAAGCCCGCCGAAATGCAAAGTCTGTTCGACCTCAAACATTACTTACCCGACGACTTATTAGTGAAAATGGACAGAGCCTCTATGCACCATAGTTTAGAAGTCCGCCTTCCTTTATTGGACTATCGCCTCGTACAATTTGCCCTCAATCTGCCCTATAACCTTAAAAAACAAGGCAATATCACCAAATTTTTATTGCGCGAATTGCTATTTGAAAAAGTTCCCGCTCAATACTTCGACCGTCCTAAACAAGGTTTTGCTATACCTTTGGCAGAATGGCTGCAAAAAGATTTGCGCTACCTCATCGACCGCTATTTAAGCGCCGAGGCAGTGCAAAATGCTGGATACGTCCGATACGAACAAGTAGAGTCTTTAAAACGCCAATTTTTTAAAGGCAAAACTTATCTATACAACCGTATTTGGGCATTAATAGTATTGCACCAATGGCATGAAGAAATAGTATCTTAGTTGTTTGTGAAAAATATTTTGTGTAAAAAACAATAAAATTACAAAAAAACAGGGTTTTATCCTTATTTTTGCAGGTAATTTACAAAATATAAAGAAAAAGGTATGCCGCTTATTCATCTCCCCATCTTACAAAACCATTCCTTTTCAACCTAATAAACCGTCCTAAACAAAAATAGTAATAAATGCTTAATTCAATTAGTATAAAAAATTTCAGATGCTTCGATAACTTTCGAATTGATGGTTTCAAAAACATCAATTTGATAGGAGGGCTAAACAATTCAGGAAAAACAGCATTGTTGGAAACCCTACTTTTGTCTGTTTATCCTTCGCCAAAAACCATTTCATTGTTGCGCCAATTTCGCAATGAAAACAATGAACTTATAGAAAAAGCAACAGAAAAAATATGGAACAATTTTTTTTATAACCAAGAAAAAAACAACACCATTCAAATAGTCTCAAAAAATACAGACCAACAAATTTCTACCCTCGAAATACATACAACAAAAGATATAGAAACATTTTTAAAAAATATAACTTCCAATACGATAAATGCCAAAGAATTTTCGAATTTACTAAACAGCAAATTTTCAGATACCTTATCCCTTAACCTCAAAGGTAATACACAACAACAAGATTTTGACTACTTTTTACTGCCCAACAAAGAAGAAAAAAACATTGGAACAATGGGCAACTATCCCAAAGGTTTTGTCTCGCCGCCTTTTCTACATGCAGCGCTAAGATTAGACGATAGCCAACTATCAAACCTATATTCTTTGGCAAAAGAAAATAAGAAAGTTCAACAACTAAACGAAATGCTCCATTTATTGGATAACACCATTATTGGCTCCGAAATAGATGCTCCCGGTGGCGAACCTGTCATAAAAATATTATTAGAAAACGACCAATCCTTTCCTTTGGCGATGTTTGGTGATGCTATTCGCAAAGTAACCGAACTTATGCTTATCTTATTAAACACCTCTAACGGAATCTTTTTTATTGACGAAATCGAAAATGGTATCCATTTTACTAAACACAAAGACCTGTGGAATAAACTTTTTCAGGTCATAGATAAAAATGACATACAAATATTTGCCACATCACATAGTGCAGAAATGATAAGAGCCTTCAACGAAGTAGCATACGAACATTATCCTTCTCAGGCTATGTATTTTGAAATGAGCAGAAGCCCCAAAACTCAGCAAATCATCGTTAATTCAATGGATATGGAGATGCTAAACTACCAAATACTAACCCATAAAACATATAGAGGAGAATAAAAAAATGCCTAAAACACTCATAATAATAGAAGACGATAGCGACAAACATGTGTTTGAAGCGATAATTCGTCATATAAAACTACAAAATTCCCTATCTGTTATAGACACCCCTACAAATACAGATTGGAAAGCGGTGGCAGATGAAAGTAATGTCGACCAACCTACTGCTTTAATAAGGGCGCTAAAAAGTTTATTGAACGATATTTCGAAGGAAAAATACGACAAAGTAGGCATTATCAGAGACCTCGATGACAAAGCAAAACAAGAGAAATTGTCGCTTATAAACAATGCACTACAAGAGGCATATCCAAATCAATCTCAGAAACTTTCTGACACCAATGAACTTGTTCCTTTCACATTTGAACAAAACCCTACAGGAACCCTACTAACTGTTCATTTCGCTTGCCATTTCGTATCTTACGACGGACGCGGCGAGATAGAAGACCTACTAAAAGCTATCAAAACAAAGCCGTCTCCAATAGCAGATTGCATTGATAAACACTTGCCCGAGTGTCTACAAATGACAGAAGAAGAATTGCGAGAGAAGGATTTGGTCAAATTGTGGTTCAATCATTATCAACGATACGATACGCTACCGGAAAACCAACGAAAAAGTCCATACACCACGATGGGGCATATCATGACCCAAAGAACAGACCTTTTCGATTTCGATAGAAACATAGAAGAATTAAACGAACTCAAACAGTTTTTACAAAAAATGAGTTGACCCAAAGTCCTCCAATAAAAACGCCCCAACTACCTAATAAAAGTAGTTGGGGCGTTTGCCTAAATAAATAACAATACTGTTCAAAACTAAAAAGCAATACCTGTTCTAACAAAAAGTCGTTGATAATTAAACTCGCGCTCGTGCAACGGACTTGTTTCTCCATTGCCCCACCACCAATCATTATATTGATCTTTAACTTGTTGATAGCGGAATCCCACGTCCATCACCCAAGAGATGCTGTTGGTGCGCAACTTGATGCCCAAACCCGAACTTGTTGCCACACCGCCTTTGCATTTGTAATTGTTGTTTTCGTTCCATGCGTTAATACCTTGACCGGGAGCAAAACCTGCTTGCAAAAAATAGTACGGCGTGATAATTCCTTTGGGTAAAATATCACCACGAACATCTAAGGAAATAGGATAAACCCGATGTTGTGGATACCACTCCACTCCCGCAGCAATCCCAACACCCAAGAAGCGGAAAAACTTATAACCATTCACCGTCATCAAACTGGCATTTTGCTTTTGGGCAACAGTATTGTTCTCTCCCGAAAAAGACAAGCCTCCTTGTGTTAGGTGATAAAATCCTTTTTTAGGAACGTTCAATGCGACGGGTTGGGTATTTGTCGGGCGGGTTTCTTGCGTAATCCGCTCAATTTCGGAGGGATTAAAAGTATACACCGTTTTGGCGCTGCTTTCGATGACTACTTTCTGGTTAGGTATGTTTTCAACGATTTTGCCACGTACAAAGCCGCCATTTTTGAGATATACCACATCTTCTTGTTGATTTTGTGCCAATAAAAGGCTACTAAAGGCTAACCAACAACACAAGGTAAGGGTTAGTAAGTTTTTCATGGTTTTTTAGGTTTTTTATTAATTAACGTTTTTGTGATGAAAAAGGTTGCTTGACAAATAAAAAAAAATGTATAATTTCCTCAACAACGACACCCGTTTTCTTTGGTCAAGTGACTAAAGAAAACGGGTGTCGTTGATAATACGATTATATAATAGTTATTCCCCAAAAATACCTTTATCGCCCACATTTTTGCGCAAATGTAGCGTAGTTGGGTTAATGCTCCACTGTTCGGCGATGCTAAATACCATATTTGCATCAGGAAAAACAATGTCGTCATTTTCGTAGTAGGTGGGGTCTTGTGCTTCTTCTGACAAGGTATTAATCAGGTGTAATGGTTCGGCGGTTGTTGGGTCGCCTTTGATCACCAAGTTTTCGCCCGACTCGCCAAGCCAAGCATAAGCTCGCACCACTTCGCCATTGGTAGCCTTAATCCAGCAATGATAATCGGCACGCTCGTGATTACAGAAGTACTGTGCTTCTCCCATTTCTTGGCTAAAAACCTCCACTAATTCTTCGGCAATGGTTAAGGTTTCGGTCAAGGTATCTGCCATGAATCCCCAGCCTACTACCAACGTCCAACCGTCGATAGGTGGTGTGATATAGATACCTCCTTCGCTCGGTTTTCGGCTTTCTATACCTTCGTGCCAGCCTGCGGGTTTGGCGTTTTGCAGGTCTAAGATAGTTGCAATACGCTCGGCATCGGTGCTTTTGATAGCCATCCACAAGCGGTTTTTGCCAAAAGACACAGGAGGTTCTGTACCTTTGGGTAGTGGTATTTTGCTGGTTTGAGCAATAGGTGGCGGTGGCGATGTAACGACAGGCGGCTGTGTAACCGTTTTTTGCTCTTGCACGGTTTGTTGTTCTGTGTTTGTGACAGGCGGAGCAGTATAAGCCACCATTTCGTTGAGTGGTTCTTGCTCGGCAGATGGCAATTTTTTGGCGGTATCGCCTTCGGGTAATCCCTGATGTCTATTGACATTGTTAAAAAGGCGAAAACCCACCACCAGCACTACAGCCAGCAAAAGCAGTAAAAGCAGGGTATTGATATCCATATTTGGAGAGGTGGAAGCTGTTTTTTTAGTAAAGGTTTTGTAGAAATTTGGAAAACAAGTTTAACGCAGATTGAGCAATAACTTGAGCGAGGCAACGTATTTGGCAAAGTATTCGCGTCCGCGTGTGGTGATTTTGTAAGACGTGTTGGGACGTTTGGCAATAAATTGTTTATGCACTTCGATAAAGCGTTTTTTTTCTAAAGAAGTCAGGTGACTCGCCAAATTGCCGTCGGTCACACCCAATTTTTCTTTTAAATGCCCGAAATCTATCCATTCGTCATTGGACATAATTGCCATGATAGCAATGCGAACACGGCTATCAAATGCCTTATCCATGTCTTTGATGATTTCTTTCATAGCAGTTTTATTTTTTGAAATAATCGACAAAATCGCTGCAAAGATAGGCAATATGATTTAATAAAATGCTATCTTAATGGATTTTTTGTTGTTTTTGCTAAAAAAATACCATATATAGCTCCATAAGACAGCCAACACCGTGCCTATATCATAAAAAAAAATTGCGCGGTGTTGGTTGATGTTGAGATACAACAAAATATGGTTTAATGCAAAGCACTCAAGGCTGCTTTTAGGCGTTTGCCTGCTTCGCGAATTTTGTCTTCGGAGGTGGCATACGAAAAACGAATACAAGCATCATCGCCAAATTGCGACCCTGCTACGCTCGAAATATAGGCTTTGTCTAAGATATACATCGACAAATCGTCGATAGTGTTGATGGTGGTGGTGCCGTCTGTTTTGCCGATGAAATAACTCATATCGGGGAAAATGTAGAACGCACCGTCGGGACGATAGTTTTTAATGCCTTCTATTTCGTTGAACAAAGACAGAATTAAATCGCGACGAGCATGGAAAGCGTTACGCATGGCGTAGGTGGGTTCGAGGGATTCGCTGAGGGCGGCAATGGCAGCGCGTTGGGTGATGGAGCAGGTGCCGGAGGTGAATTGTCCTTGCATTTTGTCGCATGCTTTGGCAATGATGGTGGGTGCGCCAATGTAGCCCAAACGCCAACCTGTCATAGCAAAACCTTTTGCTAAACCATTGACGGTAATGATGCGGTCTTTGACAAAACCAAATTGCGCAATACTTTCGTGTTTGCCTACATAGTTGATATGTTCATAGATTTCGTCGGAGATGACAAACAGATTGGGGTGTTTCGCAACGACTTGTGCAATGTCGTGTAGTTCGTCTTTGGTGTAGACCATGCCTGTTGGGTTGGAAGGCGACGAAAAAATAATCAATTTGGTGCGCGGAGTGATGGCGGCTTCTAATTGGGCAGCCGTCATTTTGAAGTTATTGGCGATGCCTGTAGGAAGTTCGACAACTTTGCCTTCTGCCAATTCAACCATGGCGGCATAACTCACCCAATAAGGTGCGGGTAGAATGACCTCGTCGCCAGGATTGACCATACACAAAACAACATTGATGATGGATTGTTTGGCACCAGTGGAAACGACAATTTGGTCGGGTGTGTAGTCTAAGCCGTTTTCGCGCTTAAATTTGGCGGCGATGGCTTGACGCAAATCTAAATAACCCGACACAGGAGTATAGAACGTATAACCTTCGTCGATTCCGCGCTTGGCGGCATCTTTGATGTGTTGGGGTGTTTGAAAATCAGGCTCACCCAAACTGAGGTTAATGACATCAATGCCTTTTTGTTGTAATTCGCGGGCTAAGGCTGCCATGCGCAAGGTGGCGGATTCGGTTAGGTTGACAATACGGTCGGAAAGGATATTCATACTTGGATTTTTATTTTATGGATAGTATTGAATAATTCATGTTACGCATTCGGTTCAAAAGTGGTAGCAAGCAAAATTGGACACATCTTGTCTGTTTTTCCATATTAGCTACCACAAAATGTAGGCAATTGTTGAGGCAATTATCATTCTTTGTCTGTTTTTTTCGTGACTTCGGTGCCTCAACGACCGAAACAACACTATTTCGGGTGACGAAAATAGTGTATGCGTAGGTGCGTTTTTTATAGTTGCTATTTTGTCAAAATAAACTTTGCAGAACAGCAAAGGTGTAATGTCAGTGAAATAATACGGTTTTTGTGTTTTTCGCCGCAAAATTACGCATTAATTCTTTATTTTTTATGTTTGAATGTTGCGAAGGCAGGGAAATTTGTTTTGGGCGGGCGTAAGCCGCCACAAAAAAAGTATGGTGGAGAAAAGCTCGAAGGCGAAGCGCGTTAGGGATTGTAGGGGCAGCCGCAGGCTGGTGCTTGCACCGAAGCGTAGCGAAGCCCCGTAAAGCCCGACCCGCAGGGAAACGCCCACAAAAAAATAAATAAAATATTCGGGTGTTTGTTTGTTATTTGGGGTTGGTGATTTAGGTGGCTCTCCCCACGATGATTAGGCGGTCGGAGGTGTTTTCGTTGAACGGACGCAAGGCATAGCTGCCCCAAATTTCGTAAATCGCAAAGCCCGATTCGCGGAAATAGCTGACAAGGTCTTCGAGACTTATTGCCTGCACACGCTCCTCAAAATACAATGGGGTTTCGTTGGGTGGGGTGATTTTGATGGTTTTTACGATGTGGTTATCCTTCACTTGGCGGGTCAGGTCGAAGCGAATGTTGTCGATGATTTGGGTGTTGGCAGGCACCAAATTGGCGATGACTTTGACAATATTCAAAAAATCTATGACCACATAGCCGTTGGGTTTTAGGGAGTGTTTGATGGCACGAAGGGTTTTTAGGTTGTCGTCGGGCGAATCAAAATAGCCAAAACTTGTGAAAAAATTGAAAACATAGTCAAAATAATGGGGTTTGTAGACCTGCCGCATATCTTGTACGGCAAAATGCAGGCGTTCGTGGCTGAACTGTTGGGCATATTGTATGCTTTGGGGCGAAAGGTCTAAACCCACAACTTCGAGCTGGGCGTGCTGGGCGATGTAGCGGGCGTGTCGTCCTTTGCCACATGCCAAATCGGCTACCTTAGCGTTCGGCGGAATGGCTAAGGCTCGCAGGAGGTTGTCGATGAACTGCTGGGCTTCGTCATCGTTGCGGTGTTGGTAGAGAATATGGTAATAGGGAGAATCGAACCAATCGGCAAACCATTCTTGAGACATAATAGCGTGTTTTGGGGGAAGTGAATTAGGTAAGTTCGTAGATAGTGACTTTTTCGTCTATACATTCGCGCGGAACAAGGGTGGGCCACAAGCCCAATTGTATGCGGTTGATTTTCCCCCAAATTGGCATAGCAACAATGCCCGGAGGACCGTTTAAACCCAAGCAAGTGATGCTGCTCATAGCCATTTTGCCTGTTATGGGGTCGGTGTGTTTGATAGCCAAACGCACACCCACTTCGTTGAGTTGATCCAAGAGGGCAGTATCGGGCATAGGCGCTGCTGCACCGTGAATACCATTTACGCCAATGATGCTTATCTCTTGTCGCTCGATATTCACTGGCAGGCGTGACCAGATTTCTTTGACGGCTTCGATAAATTTGGTAGCCTTCGTATAGGGATATGGATAGGAAAAAAAGAACATTTGTTCTGTAATAAAACCTTCTTGCAAACCGATAGCTAATTTTAGCTTTTCGGGACGCGGCTTGCCTTTTACACCTGTGATAGCCACACGGTTGGGCGCAATTTCGGTGAGGCTCACCGCGCTGAGGTCGACGGTCACGTCGGGCGTGATGTAGTTGGCAGGGTCGTGAATTTCGTAGACCAATTGCTCGCGCACGGTGTTGCGACTCACTTTGCCGCCCTGACTGTCCAATTTGGTGAGAACAGCACTACCATCGGGACTCACTTCGGCAATAGGATAGCCCAAGTTGGAAATGGGATAATCCATAGGCCACTCGGCGTATGAATTGCCACCCGACACCTGCCCGCCGCACTCCAATAGGTGTCCAACGGTGATGCCCGCTGCCAAACGGTCTAAGTTGGCAGGCGAATCGTCGTCCAAAGACCAACCGAATTCGTGTGCCAAAATGCCAAGCGTCAAGCAAGGGTCTGCGACGCGCCCTGCCAGAATGAGGTTTGCGCCTTGCTGCAATGCCTCCACCACCGATTTTGCTCCGATATAAACGTTGGCGTGTGTTGGTGGGTAGGTATTGGCAGCAAAAGGGCGCTGGTCGTCCAAGTTTTCTAAACGTTGCCCTTGTGCCTGAAGGTCGGTGAGTTGTGCCAAAAGGTCGTCGCCAGTAATGACAGCAATTTTGAAATTTTTAATGCCTTGTTTTTGGAGAATGTGGCGCACTTTTTCGGCGGCGCTATGTGGGTTTAATCCTCCCGAATTGGTGACGATTTTAATACCGTTGGCGTGTGCCATGGGTATCAGAAACTTTGCCAATACTTCTATATCGCGTGCATAGCCGAGTGTGGGGTCGGTTAATTTATCTTTTTGGAGGATAGACAAGGTGAGTTCTGCTAAGGCATCGTGTACCAAATAATCGGCACCGCGCTCGGCTGCGATGGCAATGGCACCCATCGGGCTGTCGCCATAAAAACCTTGTGCGCCCGCTATTCTAATGGTTCTTGTTTGCATATTGTTTGTATTGCACTAAAAAAACGAAAGTTTAGGGGCAAAGGTACTAAAAAATATTGGGTTGCAGGTGCTTTGGGTGTGTTTTTTTGTGACAAAAAAAGAAATGCGATAGAACTATCAAAGCCAAACTAACACTATATGGTGTGATTGGGGGATATACATAAGATGCTTTTAGAACATAGAAAAGTCCGCAATAGGTTTTGTTGTACCTATTGCGGACTTTGGGGCATGACAGCTTTACTAATCCAATTAGATTAAATAGTCCGATAATAACATTGATTTATTTGGGCGTTTCCCTGCGGGTCGAGCTGCTACGGGCTTCGCTTTGCTTCGGTGCTGCGTTGCTCTCCGCACTGGCTAACGCCACCCTCCGCATCCCTAACGCGCTTCGCCTTTCGAACAAAAATATCCTTATTTTTTACAGCAAAAACAGTTTTTTCTAACAAAATAGTCGTAAACTTTTCTTGAACGCAGACATTTTTTTGACAAAAGTGCTGGCACAAAACGAAAAAGTGCGGACACAAAAGGAAAAAGTGCTGGCAAAAAATGAAAAATGCGGACACAAAAGGAAAAAGTGCGGACACAAAAGGAAAAAGTGCTGGCAAAAAATAAAAAATGCTGGCACAAAACGAAAAAGTGCTGGCAAAAAATGAAAAATGCGGACACAAAAGGAAAAAGTGCGGACACAAAAGGAAAAAATGCGGACACAAAAGGAAAAAATGCGGACACAAAAGGAAAAAATGCGGACACAAAAGGAAAAAATGCTGGCAAAAAATGAAAAATGCGGACAAAAAAGGAAAAAGTGCTGGCAAAAAATAAAAAATGCTGGCACAAAAGGAAAAAATGCGGACACAAAAGGAAAAAATGCGGACACAAAAGGAAAAATAGATGACAATAATACCTACAAAACGGTGTTTGTTATCTTACTGTGTGGGTGTGCATTTTTTTGCGATATTTTTTGTTTTTTTGTAATTTGGCGATTTTGTGTTTTTGAAAGAGTTAATGTTTAATGAAAAAAAGGACAAAATACAACCTTCTACATAATACTTGCGTCATTATTACGTTGAAGGCATTCAATAGTGACCATTCCTTTGGTGTAGTTCTTTACAAGCATTTCATTTTGCGTTGTAATATCTTGACTATGAATGACTTACACATTGTAATAAAAAAATTACAAAAAAAAATAGCGCAAAAAGATACACTTTTGACATAAAAGTTTTAGCTTTGTCCGATAAAAGGCATATCCCCATGCCTTTGCTGTGTTATCTTTGCCTTAATACCATGAAAAAAATAATCTTTATTTATAGCATAGCCATACTTGTTGCCTACTGCCCACTTGCTGCCCAAAACTATTTCAACGAAGTCTACCGCACCGATACCAATGTAGCGACCATTATTAGAAGCATCGTGCCTACCGACACGGCTTGGTACGTGACGGGTGTAACAACGGTTAATGAACCTACACGACACAATGCAGGCTGGTTTGCCCGAATCAATCCCAATACCGCACAAATAGAAGCGATGAAAGTTTATACAGATACCTTGAAAGCGATGGAAATGTGGAGCGATTGTCTTATTGCCACCAACCAGGGAGAATTAGCAAATACTTGTATCAGTTTTAAGGATCACGGTTTTTTTTTAGCTACTTTTGATTCCAATGGCGATACCATGATGTATAAAACGTATCCCAGTACTCCTGATAATTCTTTT
>JAEUUX010000256.1 GCA_016787295.1 Chitinophagales bacterium | reverse complement strand
AGGTGCGGCTGCATCATTGCTGCTAATTATAACGCTATAGCTACTCAAATCTGAGGAACAAACTGCATCGGTTTGTGTGATGTTCAATGGTGGATTTTCCATCAAATTAATGGCTATGCGAGGACTGCTACAGTTGCTGGTCGCATCATAATATTGTGCATAATAAGTTCCCGCAGCGTTGGGCGTGAAAGGATTACCTGTAAATAGCAAAGTGCCGCCATTTTCAGCATCGTACCATTGCACCACTAAACCAGCAGAAGGCGTTGCTACGGATAATGCTGTTGGCGTTCCACCATTACACATCGTATTACCTACAGGATTCGTGGGAGCATTAATGGTAGGGCAGTCACAATTAAAAGGCAATATATCACCCGCTACGGTACAAGCGTTGGCATCGAGCAAAACAAACGTATGTCCTTCGCCTGATGGAATACCCGATATAGTAAACGTATTATCCCCATTATTCACCACCGTATAAGGCGGCGCGCTAAGGTCGGTCACATTACTACTAACCGACAGGGTTGTGCTATAGGTCAATAAGTCGTTGCTGCATATTGAACCTAAATCTGTATAGACCAATTCAGGATTTTCGACAATACTCACCGCTGTTCGTTCGCCTTCGCAAAGACTTGTATTGTCTTCTAATGCTGCATAATAAGTAGCACCAACAGGTAGGTTAATAGGATTACCCGTACCAATTAGGTTGCCATCAACCGCTGCATCATACCAATTAACGATAAAATTGTTGCCCGCATCTTCTACAGCTACATCTGCGCTGCTTTCGCCGAAACAAACACTCACATCACCCAAACTAAGAGGAGCGGGTGGAATACTATTGAATACTATAGTAACTGAACTTGTGTCGGTACAATCATTGTTAGTAGTTGCTTGCAAATAATATGTGCCACTTGAAGTCACATTACTGCCAATAGCTGTGCTAAAATTGGAATCGCTATACCATGTAAAAGTAGCGTTCGTATTGTTGGTATCGGCGGGCAGCAAAGTATTGAGGTCTATACTGGCTGTTCCATCGCTACAAATAGGTGCGGGTGGTGGAATGTTAGCTAAATCAGGATTGGGCGCAACAGTAACCACCAAAGTAGCAGAGGAAGTACAGTTGTTTTGAGTTACAACGGCATAATAAGTTGTGGTTTGGGTGGGCGAAACATTGGTCACGACATTACCCGAAGGTGGCGCAGCATCATACCATATTGCAGGCGGATTGCTCAAACCACTAAGGTCTATCGAAGCACCATTACAGATAGTTGGTGGAGCATTTAGCGCAATAGTAGGCAATGGATTAACCACAACATCAACAAAAGCCGTATCTGCACAAGCATTTTCTTGATAAATCACCCAATAAGTGGCGTTTTGTGTGGGAGATACGTTGGTGACAACATTACCTACGGGCGGTTGTGCATCGTACCATGTAGCATTACCGGGAATGAGGGCAGTTAAATTGACCGATTCGCCTACACAAATGGGAGCGGGCGGTGCGAAGAAAGGTACTTGGAAAGGATTCACAACCACATTAACGCTGGTAGAGTCTGTACAACCGTTTTGCGTATATAGCACCCAATAAGTTGTGCTAATGGTGGGGCTAACAGTGGTGACGATGTTACCTTGTGACGGAATGCCATCATACCACACAAAACTACCCGCTCCATTGCCATTCAAACTACTTAAAACAAGGTTTTGACCCGCACAAATAGGACTTGGTGTGGTAACGCTAAAACTAATGGTAGCAGGTGCAATATTAGCAGTAGCGGTCACTTGGCAGCCTGTAGCATCGCTGACCGTTACGGTATAAGTATTGGGTGCCAAATTGGTTGCTGTAGCTGCATTTAGTGTTGCATCATGACTCCAAACATATTGATAAGGCGGCAAAGCTGGGTCTGTTGGCGGTGTGCCACCCGATACTGTTATGCTTATACTGCCATTATCCACATTACAAGCGGTTTGGTTAGCAATATTGCCTACGGTAACGAACAAAGCAGGTGCGTTATCTATGGTAAAAGTAGCAGTTTGGCTACAATTGCTGTTGCCCGAATCTGTGACAGTAACCGTATAATTACCTGCTGGCAAATTGTTAATAGTAGTTTGCCATTGTGTTGTAGGAACGTTTTGCGTGCCGCTATTAGCACCCGACCATGCCACCACAAAAGGACCCGTTGCATTGAGCCACCCTACAGTTACTGATGAATTGGGTGTTCCGTTGGCAGAACAATTTGGAATGACATCGCCCGCAAACACTTGCAAAGAGGTAGGTGCAGGATTCACCGCAAAACTTTCTAAAGCTGTGCAACCTGTTACGTCATCGGTGACAGAGATGGTATATTCGCCTACGGCTAAATTGTTGAGCGAAGTGCCATTTGCACTCGCTGGATTTAGCCATGTATAGGAATAATCACCTGACCCATTAGCACCCGTAATTTGTATGCTACCTGTATTGCCGCAAACAGCAGGATTGACATTAGCGGTTAATACCAAAGGTGGCGCGGGATTAACCGTGATGGTTTCTTGGTGATAGCAATTGCCGGCTGTATTGTAAGCCGTAAAAGTATAGGTAGTAGGTTCAACAATGCCCGATACTTCGGTGACAAGATCATTGGGATTGCTCAAGCCTGTGGCAGGTGTCCAAACATAACTATTAGGATTGACATCGGCAGGATTATTGACCGTTACGGTGAGTGTAAGGGTGTCAAAGATACCGCAAATGTAGGCAGGAGCAGGAGCAATAGTAAAATCGGGAATTGGCTCGACGTGTAAAATGATAGCTTCCCATGCCGACCAACCACAACAGTCCGACCTTACGCGGTGGCGAATGCGGTAGTCACCTACATTAGCAAATACAATATTAGATAATGATTGTGTTGGATTAGCCAAATTGGAAGGATAGACGCTGGGTTGTGGTGCTGGTCCTCCATTAATCACCAATATTTCCCATTCATAGTCAATACCCAATTGTAATGCCTCAAAATCTACGGCATCGCCTGCACAAATCTGAAATTCATCAGTAGTAGGCGGTAGCGGTGATGCAGTAGTATATATTTCGGCTTCGGGTACAAAATCTAAGACGATGTTGGCAAAACCGATATAGTTTTGGTTGCCAAACTGAATATTTTTTCTACCAATATCGCTATATTGAGTGGTAACACTGGCTCCGCTTGGTGTTTGGGGCGCGGCGTTGCTACCCAAATTCCAACTTTGGCTATTGGGTGCGGTATAGGTAATAGGTGTATTGATACAACTTTCGGCTGAATAATGGATAACTGGTTGTGCTGACAAATTAAAGTTGATAACAGACGCTAACAAAGGTGTTCCGTTGATAAACAAATCTTGTGTTTGTCCGGGGTGTCCATTGCCACCATTGCCACCTGCTCCACCATTGCCACCTGCTCCACCATTACCACCACGCCCATAATCGCGCTCAAAATGGTCTTGAGGTGTGTGGTTATAACCCGGTATTGGAATATTCTCAAAATCAGGAACAATATTAGCCCCCCAAATAGTATTACAACCCACGATGGGTAGGCAAATTTGATATGCAGGGCAGTCGACAACACAAGAGGGAACCTGTCCGCCTGTACCTCCTGCACCACCCAAACCGCCTGTGCCACCAGCTCCACCTTGCCCGCCTTGCGCCGCATTGCCCGCATTCAGGTTACAGTCGATGATATTACCATTAGCGCCATTTGACCAGATATAAGCCCCAAAAGAACCGCCACCGCTGTAGGCTCCTGTGCCAGATGTACCTGCACCGCCGCCGCCGCCGCCGCCGCCACCGCCTGCACCTGCATCGCTACCCAAATCGGCGCTGATGGGTGTAGTAGGTAAGGGAGAAGGAAGTACAGTTCCTTCGGTGGCATCTTGACCGCCACCGCCACCGCCGCCACCGCCACCAGCGCCATTCGTACCCACTGTTCCGTTTGTACCAATGCCACCGGGAATAAAGAGCGCCGCCAACGATGGTGTTGCAGCACTTAATGCACCATTATTGCCATTTGCACCATTAGTACCATTATTGCCATTCGCACCATGTGTGACTGACGAGGCATCGCATTCGCAGTTATAGATATAAACACCAGCGGGACCGTTGCCTTCTCCGCCGCCGCCGCCTGTGCCTGCACCCGTTCCTGTGCCTGTTATTCCATTTTCACCATTATTGTTACCATTACCGAAGTTGTAGGTACGCCAAGCGCCTTTGCCACCGCGCCCGCCCGGATTAGCACCACCGCCACCATTGCCCGAAGCATTAACAGCTCCACCACCATTGTTGGGAGCAGCACTCACTTGGGTAGAGCAGTTGGTGCCAGCAGGACCGATGGGGTCGGCGCTACAGCCTGCTTGTCCATTGCCACCTGCCAAACCATCTGTACCCGCTGCGCCATCTGCACCATTAGCACCGGGCGAGGCATTGCCCGGCAGCATACGACATCGAACAATATTATAGTCGTGGCAATTGTTGAGATATAAACCATAAGTAGAAATACCTTCAGCAGTAGCGGGAGGTGCGTCGGCTGTGGTGAGGGTAATATCTTGTAAACGAAAATTGCCAATACCATTGCCATACATTGTCATCAAAGCGGGTGCGTTGGCGATACCGTCATAAGGATGTGCGCCTGAATTGGTGCGGTTGATGATAGTGGTAGTGGCTAAAGTGCCGTCGCTACTCACTTTTTCCCAATTCGTATTGGGCAAAAAACCGCCTTCGATGGTCATATAGTCAAACAATTGAATGGCTTGGTCAAAGTTGTATTGCCCTACTGCCAATTTCAAAACAGCATTGTTACATGTTGCCATGCCAATAGCTGTCGGAAGGTCGACGGGACTGAGGCGCGTGCCATCGCCGCTGGGACTTCCGTTGGGGGTGACATAGAGATTGACACAGGCAGGGTCGGGCGAAGGTGCCCCTGCATACACATTGGTAGAGGCAGTAGCAGGGCAGCCGTCGGGCGACAGGATATTTACAGTATATTGAGAGGCACTGTTCGGATTGGCTTGTATGGAAACATCACTCGGCGAACCGGTGAAACTGCCGCCGCTCCACGTGATTTGTGAACCCGCAGGTGCATTAACGGATAGAAAAACCGAACCACCCGAACAAGTAGCGGCATTTTGCGGGGTGATTTGGGCATAACCTGCTGGATGAACCGTTACTGTCACGCTTGCAGATTTGGAACAAAGCCCGTTCACTACTGTTTGGGTGTAGATGGTGGTGGTGCTTGGCGAAACAGTGATGCTATTGCTCGTTTGTCCATTGCTCCATTGTCCCACCAAATTGGAACTGATAGTAATTTGGTCGCCGCTTCCTGCGCACATTTCGGTGGCAGAGGCTGTTAGAAAAATATCGGGAGGAAAATCGACGGGACGGGTGCCGCTAATGTTGTTGCCACAAAGGTCGGTTAAGCCGTTGGCAGAAACCGTTACACCTGTTGTTCCGCCCGAAAGGGTATAGTTGAGTTGCACCAAAGTAGTAAAATTGCCATTGCACTCCAAAGGCACGACGCTAGTAATAGTACCGCCATTCATGCTAAAATCGGAGGCTTGAATGGAGTTGCAAGCAACAGGCGCGCCCATTACGGCAATTAAAGGTTGGTCGGTGCTACAACCTACCACGTCAAAAGAAGGTGGGGTGCCGCCATTGTTGTTGATTTGTGCCGAGCCGTTGAAATTGATAGTATAACCATCATAACTAAACGGATTGGGCAATAACACATTAATCAATAAGGCGTAGGTATGCCCTGCTTGCACTACCAAGCCGGGCATCATAGAAGGTTGTCCGTTGCCATAGCTCAAATTGCCTGTGGTAGCATTGTTGGGCGTTAAACCTGTGGGACCGTTAGCGTCGGAATAGTTGCAACGGTCGGGAGGCGTTTGTGCGATTTGGGAACAACCAATATAGGTAATGTCCCACAAAGCGAAATCGGCATCGCCATCGGGATTGATAGTGAAGCCCAAGTTGCCGCCTTGCTTGATACTAAATACATACCAAGTATTGTTCATTTCGCCCGACTCTAAGCAAGAATTGAAAGGAAATACTTCGAGGTCGGTACCAAAGCCTATAAAATAATCCTCTTGCGAATAGGAATTGCTACACAAAGGAATAGCCTGAAAACAGTCTTGTTCGGGTGCATCAAAAACTGGATTTTGGATTATTTGAGCCAATAGTGTAGGAAACGGAAACCATATACAGTTGATTAAAAGAATAAAAAGTAGACGTTTTTGCATAGTCCGTAATAGATTTTAAAGAATAATAGAAAGAAAAAGACCGCTGTGAAAACAGGGTCAAAATAAAGGTTTGGTTTTTTAGCGGCTAAAAATAGTTAGATTTTGAATTGGGTGTTTATTTTATGACTAAAATAGCTAAAATAATTTTAGAAATTACTAAAAAGACACGAAAAAAGCCGTTTAACTTGCTTGTGACAATGGTGATAGATGGTTTTATGTTCAGCATTATCATACCAATAAGGTAATTTCCGTAGTGTTCTATTAAAATTTTGTTGGCATTAGGCATCGGATTTTTTTTAGAACATCTGATGTATTGTTGTCTGTTCTTTGCTTCATTTCTCTTGTCACTATTCAGAGTTTATCGGCTAAAATCGTCATCATACTTTTTGTTATTGCCATTTTTGCTGCATTACTTAATGTTGTTATCAAATTCTTACTTGCCTATACAAAAAACAACTAACTTTGCGGTTTATATCATTAAATATTGTCTCTATTATGCCTCTAACTAACGAACAATGGCAAAACATTGCCCAAGCCGAAAAAAAACGACGACTACGTTCTAACTTATTGACCATTATTGCCTTTGTGGTGGCATTGGTGGCAGTAGTAGCGGGATTATATGCCCGCAAACAACAAAAGATAGCTGTACAAAAACAACAGGAACTAGAAAATGCCATTTTCAAGGCAGCAGTTATGCGAGAAAATGATAGAAGTTTGTATTTGCGTACCAATACAAACGAGATTTTTTACGACAATATAACAACATTAGACTTTTCTAATTTTGCTATTACCGATTTACCTAATCAAGTGCTATTATGTCCTAATCTACAAACCTTGAACTTAGGAAATAACACTATTGCCACTCTACCCGAAAGCATTGGCAAACTCACCAACTTGCAAACACTGGATTTAAGAGCTAATCAACTTAGCACCTTACCCGAAAGCATTAGCAGACTCAGCAATTTGCAAGTGCTGGATTTAAGAGATAATCCTGCTTTATCCCCTTATGATATAAATTTAGAAGGCAATAAACTCAAAACCTTCTTAGCCAAACTATCCAAAGGCGAGATACGGTTTGGCAAATAACAAACCAAACTTCAAACTCTACCAAACATTAATTCACCCAAATCCACCCAATACCAACAATGAAACATATCCTTATTATCGTACTTACAATGGTGCTATGGCACAACAACGGCAAAGCCCAAATAGACA
>JAEUUX010000145.1 GCA_016787295.1 Chitinophagales bacterium | reverse complement strand
GGGTAAATCCGAAATAGTATGGTATGAAAATGATGGCAGCAGCAACTTTGGTTCACGACAAATTATTACAACAAATGCTAATGGTGCAAATTCTGTTTATGCTAATGACTTGGATAATGATGGCGATATAGATGTATTGTCGGCTTCTCGTTGGGATGACAAAATAGCATGGTATGAAAATGATGGCAGTGGCAACTTTGGAGAGCAACAGATTATTACAACGGCTACTGATTATGCAAATGATGTCTATGCCGTCGATTTAGACAATGATGGAGATATAGATGTATTGTCAGCCTCTTGGAGTGATGACAAAATAGCTTGGTATGAAAATGATGGCAGTGGTAATTTTGGAGAACAGCAAGTTATTACAACCAATGCTGATGGTGCAAACTCTGTCTATGCCGCTGATTTGGATAATGATGGGGATATAGATGTATTGTCAGCTTATGATAACAAAATAGCTTGGTACGAAAACGATGGTAGCGGCAACTTTGGAGAGCAGCAAATTATCACAACAACGACACGTAGTGTCTATTCTATCTATAGCTCTGATTTGGATAATGATGGAGATATAGATGTATTGGCATATTGGGATAACATAATAGTCTGGTACGAAAATGACGGTAGCGGCAACTTTGGAACGCAACAAGTCATTACCACATCTGCTGATGGTGCAAATTCTGTCTATGCCGCTGATTTGGATAATGATGGGGATATAGATGTTCTGTCGGCTTCTACTAGTTATAATAAAATAGCATGGTATGAAAATGATGGTAGTGGTGGCTTTGACGAGCAACAAATTATTACAACGGTTGCTAATAGTTTGAATTATAGGTCAATCTATGCCGCAGATTTAGACCATGATGGTGATATAGATATATTGTCCGCTTTGGAGTATGATAACAAAATAGCTTGGTACGAAAACGATGGTAGTGGTAACTTTGGGGAGCAGCAAATCATTATCACCAATGCTAATAATGTAGCATCTGTTTATGCTACTGATTTAGACAATGATGGCGATGTAGATGTATTATCGGCTTTTTCTGGAGGCAATAGAATAACATGGTATGAAAATGATGGCAGTGGCAATTTTGGTCGGTCGCAACTTATTACAACTGCTGCTGACGGTGCCAGTTCTATTTATACCGCAGATTTAGACAATGATGGTGACATAGATGTGGTATCTGCTTCACGAAAAGATGACAAAGTAGCTTGGTATGAAAATGATGGCAGTGGGAACTTTGGGGAACAGCAAATCATTACAACAAATGCTGAGGAAGCAAGGTCTGTCTATGCCGCAGACTTAGATAATGATGAAGACATAGATATTTTGTCGGCTTCTAGTGCTGACAACAAAATAGCATGGTATGAAAATGATGGCAGTGGGAACTTTGGAGAGCAGCAAATCATTACAACAGCAGTTGATGAAGCAAGGTCTGTCTATGCCGCTGATTTGGATAATGACGGGGATAATGATGTATTATCATCTTCTGTTATTGATGGCAAAATAGCTTGGTATGAAAATGACGGTAACGGTAACTTTGGAGGGCAACAAATTATTGCGACAGATGTGAATGAAGCAGGTGATCTTCATGCTGTTGATTTGGATAACGATGGTGGTGTAGATGTATTGGTGGCTTCGCAAAATGACGGCAAAATAGTGTGGTACAAAAACGATGGCAACGGTAACTTTGAAGAGCGACAAATCATTACAACAACGACACGTAGTGTCTATTCTATCTATAGCTCTGATTTGGACAATGATGGAAATATAGATGTATTGGCATATTGGGATAACATAATAGTCTGGTACGAAAATGACGGTAGCGGCAACTTTGAACAGCAACGATTCGTTACGATGATTGATCTTATGGTGGATCCTCATATTGGTTATCCACTATCTGCCTATGCCGCCGATTTGGATAATGATGGCGATATAGATGTATTGTCAAGCTCTAATGATGGCGAAACAGTTTGGTATGAAAACCTATTAATAGTTGGTAGTACTTATGGTAACAATTCTCTTGTATGTTACCCCAATCCTACCAACGATGGACTAATTGTCCAACAACCCACCGCCCAAGTCGCCACCTACACTCTCTACAATACCTTGGGAGAAGTGGTAGACAAAGGTACTCTTAGTCCCCGAATCCACAACTTCCTTTTTGTGGGACACCTACCTATGGGAATATATTATTTGCAGGTCAATGACATGAGTTTTAAGGTGATGAAGCGGTAGATTTTTTAACATTGCAAACTAAATACATCTCCGCAAGCTAAGGCTTAAACCATAGCTTGCGGAGATGTTGTATATTATATGCGGACTAAAAACCCCAACCTAAAAAAAACACCCAAACCCTTTGCCAATACCCACAAAAACACTACCTTTACGCCTCTAATTTACATTAAACACAGTTTTATTATGAAAACAAAACACTTTTTTACGATTTTGGTAGCGCTGTATAGCATAATGACTGCTACACTGACTGTTAATGCGCAAACTATTTTCTATAAGGATCAACTTATTGAATCCGAAATAAAGGGAGCATCTGATGTTCATACTGTTGATTTAGACGGAGATGAAGATATAGACATTTTGTTAGCTTCTTGGGGTAAATCCGAAATAGTATG
>JAEUUX010000063.1 GCA_016787295.1 Chitinophagales bacterium | reverse complement strand
TGTTCTTTTTCGAGTGGATTCGTCCGGCGTGCTGTGGTCTTTGCTTAATTTTGTGGTAGCAAGCAAAATCGTAGGCATTTTGGCTGTTTTTCCACATTAGCTACCACAAAATGTAGGCAATCGTTGAGGCAATTTATCATTCTTTGTCTGTTTTTTCGTAACTTTCATGCCTCAACGACCGAAACAGCACTATTTCGGGTGACGAAAATAGTGTAAGCAGATGTACGTTTTTTGTAGTTGCTATGTTTGCTACAATAATCTGCTTTACGACGGTGAGTGGGTAACATGTTTTAATGAATTTGGAGTTTTTGCATAAAAAAACAAATATCAACTACTACCTTGAGCATCTTGTAGCAGAAAAATAGTGGTTGATTGTAACAGTCATGCTTTATTCGTTAGACGTATCTGAGTCGGTTTCTTCGGTTGTTTTTCCTGTAAAGAATTGTCTCACGGCAGACAAAGCCGCAATAACACCCAAAGCAATAATTTTCCAAAATTTCAACACTATAGCAAAAAAGCCCACTTTTGCCAGCACTTTTCCTGCCACCAAGCCACCCAAAGTCCAAGCAGCCACCTCGTCTACCGAAGGGTCAAAATCCTTGTAGCGATGTCCTTCTTTGAATTTTACAATGTCTAATACTTTTGGAATATCTTTTTGTACCAGCGGCAAGTTTGGTATAGTTGAAATGGCATTTAACACCATTACACCTTTTCTACCCAATATGCGCACGTTGTAGTTAAGCGTATTCACACTATCTTGCCCAAATTGTATTTCTTTTGCCCAATGCAAAATTTTTCGTTCTTTGTCATAATAAGGTTTAGCAGCCCAACCCACAATATGTATAGGTTCGTAACCCGCTTTTTGACGTTCTTTGTTGGCATCGCCCGATTCCTCTTGCATGGTTTTCAACAAATCATCATAATCAATTTTGTCTGCGTCGTCGTCTTTTACATAGCCAATCGGATTGTATTCGATATTGAACACATAGCCATTATAGCCTAAAACACCTTGTTTTTCGGGCAATACAAAGCCTAATGACATATCCTCTTCGGGCGGATTTCCCCAATAATCTACTAAAACAGTGGTGGCTTGTTCGGCATCGAGATATTTAAATCCTTCGGGAACAGTAATTGTTCCAATACCGTCTTTCAATTCGATAGTACCATGTTGGTAAACCAAAGAACGCTCCACAGAGTCGATTTTCTGTTGAATTTCGGGCGGATTTAGTGCAAAAATAACTGTGCTGAACAACAGAAAAGATAAAAAAGAAAAAGTCTTTTTCATAAAAAAATGGTTGTCTATTAACAAAAAAATATCATAACATAAATTCTGTAGCATACATTTTTCAAAAACCAATTACTATATCCAATTCGAATAGTTGAGCAGTGGCATTTTAATAACTGTAAAAAATTGTGCAAAGCTAATACCTTTTACCCAATTCACCAAATAAAGTTTATAGCTCCAGCGATTTACCGCTGTAGTAATCGAGGATTTTCAGGCGAAAAATGTATTCAAATTGTGCGGCTTGTAGGTTGAGTTGTGCGCCGATGAGGTTGTTTTTGGCATTATTAAAATCCAAATTGTTTGCCATGCCCAATTCGTAGCGTTTTTTGATAAAATTAAAATTTTTCTCCAATGCTGCGATATTGCTTTGGGTAGCTTTGTAGCGTTCGGCGGCGGCTTTGGCATTGAGGTAGGCTTGTTCTATTTGTTGGCGAAGTTGGTTTTGGTTATTTTGTTGGGTGAGGCGAGCATTTTCTATTCCAATTTGTGCCAATGCCATACTATTTCTCACCTGATATTGATTAAAAATTGGCACTTGCATACCAACTCCCACATATCCCCCAAAATTATCGCCCCATTGCTCATAGATAGGGATATTAGATTTTTTGATAACTGGATTAAAAGTATAGATAGAATCGAAATTTTCGGTGATATAGGGTGCCAAGACAGGCGTAGGGTCAACACCTGTGACTTCATAATTTTTTGCCAAACTCGAATAACGTGTATTCATGCTGGCATTGAGCGTAACAATAGGTTTTAGATTAGTGCGGGCTATTTGCAGTTGTTTTTCTGCAATTTGTATTTGCATATCATTCACCTTATTGGTCGGTTGCAGTCCCGAGGCAGTTTCATAAATTTCCTGCGCTGTCATTTTATCTATGGCATCAAGGGCGGGCATGGGCTGTGTAGGTGGCACAATCTGAAACGGTTCGTAGTAGTTGAGGGTTTGTTGTAGGGCGAGATAAGCAGCATTTACTGCATTTTGGGCATTCACCTCGTTCAGGCGGTCGTTTGCCATTTGTGCTTCAATGTCGAGCAAGTTGCCCGCAGGCACATTGCCCACATCTACCATTTTTTGCATTTGGTCATACTGCTCTTGTGTCATGGCGGCTTGGTTAAGCAACACTTCCAATTGTGCTTGGCTCAACAAAATTTGGAGATATGCTCCCAAAACGCTCAATTGCAAGTTGTAGTCATATTCATCGATTTGCAATTTTGCCAACTCCAATTGCAATTGTCGTTGTTCTTGTGTTAGGTTTATTCTGTTGCCATTGTAGAGTGTAAAAGCACTGTTCAAGCCAATTTGGGAGGCTTGCGAAACTTGTGTTTCGAAAGTATTGGTAGTCGGGTCGATGCTACGTCCAAAGTTAACGCCATACGACAAAGACCCATTGACATTGGGCAGGCGGTCGTCGTGACTTTGTTTTCGGTTAATTTCAGCGCTTTTGACATTGAGCGACAGTTGTTTGCGAGATAGGTTGTTTTGGGTCGCAAAATCTATGCAGTTTTGCAAACTCCACAACTGTCCCGCAACAGGTGGGTTTTGGGCATACAAAGGCTGTATGACTAACAACATACATCCTATCCAAAAAGAAAAATATGCTTTTATCATAATAACGATCTGGTATTTAGAAAGTAGCGCTATTGAGGCGGTTGTTTTATGGCTTGGTTTCACAAAAATGACCAACATTTATTTTGCCACAAAGGTACGTACTTTTTTGGTAACGCCACCAATTTCGTCCAATTAGCGTTTCAAAGTAGCTGTTGCGATACCAGCAATAATGCCAGTAGCGATGGCTGCGTTGAGTGATTCGGCTTTGCCGTGCTTTGGAATGGTGATATGTTCTGCGATATAGGGCAGTAGTTGGGGGCGAATGCCTTTGGCTTCGTTACCTATTAATATACAATGCGGTGGGGCAAAGGTGGTTGTGAACACACTATTTCCGTTCATCATGGCTCCATATACTTTTTGGTGTGGATAATGTTCAAAAAAAGTAGGCAGGTCAACATAGTATACTTGGGTTCGCAAGATAGACCCCATTGTAGCCTGAACTGTTTTGGGATTATATAGGTCGACACAATCGGACGAACAAAAAATATGGCTTATCCCAAACCAATCTGCAATGCGAACAATGGTTCCCAAATTGCCGGGATCTTGCAGGTGGTCGAGTGCCAAACAACATGGCATCGATAAGGCTTGAGTATAGTCCCAGTTGCGTTGTGGTATGGCAACAAGTGCCACAACTTGGTTGGCAGTCGTTAATTGTGATAGTGCTTCGAGTTCTTTTGTTGTAACTAACTGAATTTTATCCTTACTTTTGTGCCACAATTCGGCTGATAGGCTTTCTGTCCATTCAGGTAGGGCAAAAACTTGCGCTACTTGCCATTGACTCTCTAACAACTCCACCACCATTTTTGTTCCCTCAATAACAAATAACTGGTGTTCGAGTCGAAATTTTTTGTGGGTTAAGGAGCGTATTAGTTGTATTTTTGTTTTTGAAACCATGATTGCTTTACTAAAAATATGATATACCTAAAAAACATCGATGTATATGTAAGGGCTTACCTGAACGAGGCGAGTCGCTTATTAATGACCGTTCAGCGCCAATGGATAGTGGGTGTGGTGGCGGTCGGTTTGTTTTGGTGCTGTAGCTCTTGCAACAATACCAAGTTTGTGCCACGCAATGCTTACCTATACAAGGGAGCTACCATCGACATAGCAACAGATAATTGGACTTCTAAAAAAGAACGCAATGCTACCAAAGCCAATTTGATGTTGATTGCCAAACCTCAAGCTAATAAACCTTTTAAGCTGTGGGTATACAACAATGTGCGCAAACCCAAAGACGATTCTCAAACTATCTTGGGTTGGTCGGAACGCACCCGTCGCCTCAACCAACTGGAACAAGTGGGCAAAGCAGCACGGCGCGTCAATAAACCTTTGATTAGGGTGGATAGTGTTGTTACCAAACAAACCTATAATCTCATCGATTGGCTACAAAACCGCTTGGGCGAAGCACCGGTGTTGTTGGATTCGTCGGTCATCAAAAAGTCGGCAAAAAACATGCAAACCTATCTTTTTGAACAAGGGTATTATTTTAATAAGGTGACAGCCCAAATCCAGCAAAAAAATAAAAAAGCTACTGTGACCTATCATGTATCCGTAGAAGCGCCTTTTGTGGTGCGCAATGCCTATCTACCAGAGGATACCACACGGGCTATTGTCCGCGAAATCAGAAAAGTGAGCAAAGGTACGCAAAGTTTGGTAGTTAGTGGTAAAAAATTTAGCGCCGACAATCTACAAACCGAAATTAACCGCTTGGTGTGGCATCTCAAAAATCAAGGTTATTTTGATTTTAATAGCCAATACCTTAGTTATAAGTTAGATAGTTTGCACCAAGAACGGATAGTCGACACCTATTTGTCGCTCAAAAATCCGCCCAAAGACAGCATTCACCGCATACACCGTTTGCGAAACGTTTATATTATATCGGAGTATAATCCCCTCGACGAAGCACCCAACTATGACACACTTTTGTATCAAAACAAAGGAGCAACCTATCATTATCTCTGCAAAAATCCCTATTATTTGCACCCCCAAATCATTACCGATTATTTGTTCCTAAAACCGGGCAGCCTATATAGCGCCCAAAATACTACCGAAACCCAAAAACGCATCACCGAACTTGGGTTATACAAATTTGTGAACATCAACTTCAAAAAAATAGAATCCGACTCGAGCGAGTTGCGCTACTTGGATACCTACATCTACCTCACCCCTTCCAAACGCCACCAATTGAGTGCCGACCTTGAGGTTAACAACCTTATTAGCCAAGCAAGTGTTGCCAACAATGCGCTGGGTTTGGCAAGTAGGGTAGCCTATACCAATAAAAATTTGTTGCATCGTGGCGAATTATTTACGAGTAGTTTGTCGTTTGGTATTTCTTTTAATACAGCTTCGACCAAGTTCGAAGACAATTTAGTGGACGACCCCATTAATACCGTATTGCTTGACGGCGAAACAAAACTAACACTACCACAGTTTTTATTTCCATTTCCCAAATTGCCCAAAAAATTAAAAGTCTCATCGCGTTATCGTCCCAAGACCGTCATTACTTTTCAGGGCAACCTATCACGTCGTATTAGTTTTGCCAATTTCTTGGGTTTGGGTAGTAGTTTTGGCTATGACTGGCAAGAGAGCAACCGCAAAAGGCATGTTTTGCACCCTATTTCGCTCAACCTTTTGAGCGTAACCAACAAACAAGACAACTTTAACCGTTTGGTAGCCAACAACCCATTCCTACAAAGCAGTTTTGACAACCGCGTTATTGTGGGCGGTGACTATACCTACACCTATACCGAACAAAAAGACAATACAGACAAGTTTTGGTATTTTAGAGGAGGTATCGAGTCGGCGGGTTTGCTGATGCGGGGCATTGATGTAGCCACTGGCTCCAGTCAATTGCGTTTTTTTGGCATAGACTATGCCCAATATATCCGCACCGATTTGGAACTGAAACGATACATAAAAATTACTAAAGACCATGCCTTTGTCACCCGCTTTTCGGGCGGCATTGGCGTTCCTTTCCAGAAAAACACCTCTTTGCCCTTCAACAAACAATTTTTCATTGGTGGGGTTAATAGTATGCGGGGTTTCCAGATTAGGTCGGTTGGTCCTGGTTCTTTATACACCATCGATAGAGACTCCTTGGGCATTGACCAACCCAACCAAGTGCCATCAGAATATGAACGCACAGGCGACATGAAAATAGAGCTTAATGCCGAGTATCGTTTTCCTATTTGGTGGTATCTCAAAGGTGCTTTTTTTGTTGATGTTGGTAATATTTGGGCATTAAGCGAACAACAACAAAGAGGCGATATTGTGCTAACGCGCTACAATTCGGTGTTTAAGATAGATAAATTTTGGCGCGATTTTGCCATTAACACCGGTCTGGGTTTTCGGTTTGATGTCACCTACTTCGTATTGCGTTTCGATATAGGTATGCCCATCTATAATCCTTCTAAACGCACCGACCGCCGCTGGATTTTTCAAGACAACTACGATTGGCGTGGCTATCTAAATCCCATCATTGCAGTAGGTTATCCTTTTTAGGAACACTATATTTTTTCCTTGGCAGGTGTATATGGGTTCATATACACCTGCCAAGATTTTTGTTAGCCTTTCAACAGCAAAAATATAATAGCTAAAAAGTTTAGCTTATAGAACACCAACAAAAGCCTTTGGGAGATTTGATAGGCATTTTTTTTCTTAGAAAACTTGACAATAGGAGAAAAAAGTAGCTATCTTTGCGGCGGAAAATTTGTAATCTACTGATGTTTGATAACATAAGGATAAACTTAATTGGGAAGGGTTATCCCTCGCTGTAGCAGTTTTATTTAAAAATGGAAAAAAATATTAATTTTTACATCCACGCCTTTTCAAAGCTTAGGAGAGGCAATGAAGATGCACCACACAAACCTATTTTATTATTATCTGTCATCAACTTGTATGAAGGAGGTTTGGCAGAAAGTAACCATATCTATATTACACCGATATTGGTTGCTCTTTTTCGTGATAATTGGCTTGCTTTAGTAAAAACATCGCATACTCAACGTTTCCCTTTACCGTTTTTTCATTTGAGTAATGAAAAATCCAACTTTTGGCATTTAATCCCTAATGCAGGTAGTGAGGTTTGGTTAGCTTCAAAAGCAGCCATACGAAGTTTTGAAGCATTAAAAAAGGCTGTTGCTTATGCCCAAATAGACCTTGAATTACATCATTTTTTACAACAAAAAGAAGCAAGAGATTTACTTAAAACCACTTTATTAGAAACCTATTTTCCTGATAAAAGTAGCAATAGTATTGATGGTTTGGGCGGTATTTATACCAACGAAATTAAGCATCAAATTTTAATGGATAGTGGTGAGCAATATGCCAAACGAAATGAATGGTTACAAAAAACAATGAGTACAGATGAATTTTTAGAAGACAGGTTTGTAAGAAGTGGATTTTTCAAACGAACAATCCCCGAAGTTTACCAAAATACTTGTTGTATTTCAGGTTTGCGCATAGATGCTACCACCGAAATAGCACTTATAGATGCCTGCCATATTATACCATTTAGTATCTCTCAAAACGATACTATTGGCAATGGTATTTGTTTATGTCCTAATTTACATCGTGCTTTTGATAGAGGGTTAATTAGCATCAGTGAGCATTATGAGGTAGTTGTTTCAAATAATTTTATAGAAAACAACAGCAGTTACGGTATTCGTCAATTTGAGGGAAAAAAAATACGGTTACCTGACCAACAAACATTTCTACCTAAAATAGAAAATTTCTGGTGGCATCAAAAAAATGTATTTAAAAAATAGGCAGCAACTAACAATAGTCGGTTGCTGCCATTTTTTAAAAAAACAAGTTTTAGTACTTGTTACCTTTTTTCTTATTTGCAGTTTGATAGCGACATTATTAAGTGGTATTTCTGAAAATAGCAACGATAAGAAAGTATTTAAATAAACCCTGAAAGGGTGATAGGTTTATAGCAAAAAAAACGGAACAAAAAAGGCATAAACCCCGACGGGGTGAAATGATGT
>JAEUUX010000062.1 GCA_016787295.1 Chitinophagales bacterium | reverse complement strand
TATACTGAATTGAAAATACTTTTCGGATTTGATAATAGACGATGTCATGCACTCGTCCCAAGATGTAACATCAATTAACAGCAATTTACCATTCCTCGAAATACTATTATCGTAAGCATCAAATGGTGATTCTACTTTTTTGCTCACCCAAAAAAGTAGCAAAAAAAGGTGTTCTTTTTCGAGTGGATTCGTCAGGCGTGCTGTGGTCTTTGCTTAATTTTGTGGTAGCAAGAAAAATCGCAGGCATTTTGTCTGTTTTTCCACATTAGCTACCACAAAATGTAGGCAATCGTTGAGGCAATTTATCATTCTTTGTCTGTTTTTTCGTGACTTCGGTGCCCCAACGACCGACTACAGCACTATTTCGGGTGACGAAAATAGTGTAGGTAGAGGCACGTTTTTGTGACCACAATTATTCGGCTGTCAACATCTTACAAAATCCGAATACTGTATTCAATTTAGTATATAACAGTTTTTTATTTGCCAAAGCCAATGGCACTTTTTTTATCACCAAAATCAGTTTCATGATAATTGTATACGTCGGCTAAGGTGATGGGTGTGTTAATGGCTTGTTGTATGCCCAAATGTGTGGCTAATTGTTGTGCTTTTTCGCCCGTTAATTCTTTAAACTCATAACGAGCAATCAAACGTCCTTTTCGCAAAAGTGCTTTGTCGATGGTCGAAATGTCGCTATTGAAAGTGCAAATAATTTGGATACTAAAACAATCGGATAACAAACCGTCGGTGAGGTTCAGCAAATTGGAGATGGCACTACTACCCAAACTATGTCGTTGTTGGATAATATTTTCAGCATCTTCGATAATCAAGATGGAGTCTTGGTAGCTATTGAGCAAAGAGATAAATTGTGGGTCGGCAATATGTTCGGCAAGGCTGGGCGGAATAAACAATTTCCGTTTTTCTACTTTATGAATCAGATAACGGATATAAGATGTTTTGCCTGTTCCCGGTTTTCCATACAAAACCACCAAACCTTTGTCGCGTGGTGTAGATAGGCGGCTGACTATCACTTCGTCAACGGGTTTAAGGTCGTCGTTATAGTTGAGGTTTAAATCGAGGGCGGTGTTTTTGACATCAAAAGGTTCAAAATAATATCCGCGGTGAGGGGCGCTGTTGAGGATGTAAATGGTGTCGATGGGGTCTTTTTCTTCGACGCAACAGTCGACAAACATCTTGCTAATCTGTTCTACTATTTCGGGTGGTGTGTCATCACTATAACACACAAAAGGTGAGTGCATAAAGCCTACTACCACTTCGGTGGTCATGGCATACGCACAACTTTGAATACTTTTTTCGTTTTCTTCGTTAATGTAATTACCTTCATAGCACTTTACAAGTTGGTCGTTATAGGTTTCTTGCAAAGCGGTGTGCAATTTAGGACGGTCAATGTTGTAGGGTCCTGTCACAAATTGCGGCACTTTTTTGAACAATTTGTAATAGTATAGTTCATAGGGAAAACTATCACGACCATGATAAAACAAATCGTGCCAATCGATGGTTTGGTGCAACTGCTCGAGTTCCTGTTGCGTAATGGGCATTGGGTTATTAAGTTTTTAAAATTAGGATTTATACTGAATTGAAAATACTTTTCGGATTTGACAATAGACGATGTTACTCACTCTCTCCAAAATGTAACATCAATTAACGACCATTTGCTGTTCCTCGAAATACTATTATCGTAAGCAACAAAGGGTGATTCTGCTTTTTTGCTCACCCAAAAATTAGCAAAAAAAGGTGTTCTTTTTCGAGTGGATTCGTCCGGCGTGCTGTGGTCTTTGCTTAATTTTGTGGTAGCAAGCGAAATCGTAGGCTTTTTGTCTGTTTTTCCACATTAGCTACCACAAAATGTAGGCAATCGTTGAGGCAATTTATCATTCTTTGTCTGTTTTTTTCGTGACTTCGGTGCCTCAACGACCGAAACAGCACTATTTCGGACAGCGAAAATAGTGTAGGCATCTGTACATTTTTGTGACCGCAATTATTAGCCTGTCAACATTTTACAAAATCCGAAGACTGTATTCAATTTAGTATAGCTATCATGTTGGTGGGAGATGTAGACCTGATGGTCAAACAATACTTTCGGACAATAGACAACACTATTGTCCGAAGGTGTGTGGTGGGATATTTATGCAAATTTGGCTTGCCAATCGAGCATACCGCCAATGAGATTTCGGACGTTGCTAAAACCGTTGCCAAGTAAAAACATTTTGGCTTGTCCGCTTCGCATACCTGACCGACACAATACAACGATTTCGCGGTTGCGATAGTTACCTAATTGTTCTATGGCAAGGTTGATTTGCCCCAAAGGGATATTTTCTACCCCAATGTTAAACGCTTCGTACTCGTAGGGTTCGCGCACGTCGATCACGATGAGGTCTTCGCCTGCATCTAAGCGTTTTTTTAGTTCTTCTGAAGTAATATCTAACATATCTGTTGTGGAAATTGATAAAAATGGGAGCAAAGATACGTAAAAAATGTTAAAAATTGGGCAAAAACGGGGAGAAGCCCTGCATTTATGCCCAATACGTACTATTTTTGCCACCGAAAAATGGTATTTTAGAAACTGCTGGTCACATCTATTTTTACACCACTAAAAGCAGGTTCAAATCGGCACACGCCACCTGTACATACAATACCTTCGGGTTGTTTGGTATAGGTCACTCCAAAACGGCTGGCTTTTTGGGTAAAGAAGGCAGCAAAAGTTGGATAGTGAATGTCTTTACCTATAGTATACATATCGCTGGCAGAAAAAGCCCAATGTGGTGCTACTGTTAGCTCAACCATTGCCCAAGCCCAATCGCCAAAGTCTTGTAATTGGTCGGGATGTGGGTCTTCTTTGCCAAATAGGCGCACGTCGCGCTTGGTTATCATATAGGAGAGTTCAGATTTGATAGCCGTTTTTTTGTTTAGTTTATACGAAAAATCAACAAAAGGTGTTAGGCTATTTACAAAACCTTCTTTTTGTTGGTATACAAAACGGTTATAATCCAAAGACTGCACACCTACCGTCATTTTGTATTTCTTTTTCAAAGGTTTTATTTCGCAATCTACATATATTTCGTTGTAAAGGCGTTCGCGGTCTAAGTTTTCGAGCAACGAATAATTAGCATTGAAGGTCAAACCTTTTTTAGGTGTATATGTTACATCGGCTTGTATTGCCATTTCACCCAACAATTGTGTAGCAGGAGCATATCGAGCCAAGAGGCGCGAACTGTTTTGGCGTGCTAAAGGCGGCATAAAATTCAACAAACCTTGATTAAATGTTTCGTTGGGTGATGTGCGCATGTCAAACGATTTGATGTAGCGCGTTTGTAGTAATATACCCAAACCTTTTCGGGTGTAGCCTAAGTTTTGTAACACCACATAGCCATGTTTAGGTTGGATGAGCGTTCCCGCAACATCGCGCAACACGTCTTTTGTTTTCAAAGCTCCTTCTATATACCACGAGAAATTACCTACGTTGAGGTTGTTGTATAGATTAAAGGCATAAGTGTTGTAGTTTGGCACAAAACGCTTGGAGCTATCCACATAACTATTGATTTCGGTGGCTAATCCTTGCATGGTTTTGCTGTCCATTGTTCTACCCAAAGCTGCTATGCCGGGACTCAGACTTACTTTTTCATTCACCGCCACATAGCCTTCTAAGTTGATGCCTTTGATGACAGGTTTGTAGAGTTCTACGGTTGTTTGGTCAGGATTTAGTTGGCGTTTGAGTCGTCCTGTTGTTCCTTTTATTTGCCAATTATTGTTCAATTTATAGGTGACAGAAGCTCCAAACAAAGATTGGTCAATACCCAAAGGACGGTTTTCAAAGCTGCGATAAATCAAGCCTGAGCCAAATTGGTCGTATAAATAACCTACACTCACGCGCAACTTATCTATGTCTTTGGTGACATACCAACGTCCGATAGCTGCCGCATTTGTTTCGCGTACAGGATTAATCAACTGTGAATTGAGAAAACCATCAAAACGAATACCGATGTCAAAACCAGATATTCGATAGTTTAAGTTGAGCCAAGAGTCAGCACCATAAAAAAGGTATTCATAGAAAGGTGTGCCATACGCTCCACGTGTACTATCACGTTCATAGAAGCGCGTGTTCATCTGAAAATTACCCGACAATTGCCCTTTTTCTTGTGCCAGCGCCGAAGCACTCACTGTCATAATAGCCGCCCAAAGCAGCCACTTGTTGAATCGCTGAAAAAACATGTTTATTTATCGTTTTTTTAAACCTTTAGTGAGCTATAGAGTCAATAATAACAAGCAAACTTGGGCGCAAAAGTAATTAATAATAAGCACTCTTACAACAAAGCGTGCGTTTTTACACCTTATTAGACCAATAAAATTCTAAAATAAACTTTTACAATGAAATTATTACAGCATTTTGGGCTATTTGCCTTCCTTTTGTTGGCAGGCATGAGTAGTCTTTGGGCGCAAGAGCGCTTACCTTCGTTGGAATTAGCCAACACCAAAGGCGAAAAAATTAATGTCGAGTCATATGGCAAAAAAGAACAAGTAGTTGTGCTTTCTTTTTGGGCAACATGGTGTGTGCCTTGTCGCAAAGAGTTGGACAATATAGCCGCTTTGTATGACGAATGGAAAGAAAAATACAACATGCAATTAGTGGCTGTGAGTGTTGATGACCAACGTACCTCAAGCCGTGTTCCTTCCTACGTGAATGGCAAAGGTTGGGAATATGAGGTGCTGTTGGATACCAAAGAAGAACTAAAACGCGCCCTTAACGGCTTAGAAGTTCCTTACACTGTTGTGTTGAACAAAAAAGGCGAAATTGTTTATAAACATGCAGGCTATACCGAAGGCGACGAGTTGGAGTTGGAGAAAAAAATTGCCGAATTGTCCGCTGAATAAGCTTTTTCATTGCACCAAACAAAAATCCGCATATCTTTTTGAGGTATGCGGATTTCTTTTTGTCCTATTTCAGCATAAAAATTGCTTTTGTGATACCCAAAATTAGGTTGAGCATAAAAAAAATGCGCTACTTGCCTATAAATCAATAAAAAATTGCGTACTTTTGCGCTTGCTTTTGCTATTTAACAATTGATTTATCAAACAAGTTACATTATGAATAAAATTTATACCTTTTGCATTTTGCTTCTATTGAGTGTTTCCTCACTTTGGGCGCAAGTCAGCAACGACAATTGTTACACCGCTGAGGTTTTCCCCGACCTCATTCCGGGAATACAAACTTGTATTGACGGCAACAACATCAATGCCTTGGCAGAACAACCTTTTACTAACCAAGCTAACTGCCTAAACGGTGGAGATATGCCTTCCGCTGCTGCTGATGTGTGGTATATGGTACAAGCCGTCGGCAATATTATGGAAGTCGACCTCAATAGTTCTATAGACAATGTTGTGTTGGCATTCTATGAAGGAGAATGTGAGGGTTTGATTGGGCGCGATTGCGAAATAAGCAACAATGGCGTTATCTCTACTACTTTTGCTCCTGTTGCGCCTGGTGCTATATACTATATACAAGTGAGTAGCACCAATACCACCGACTTTGGGTCTTTTGAACTTTGTATTAACAATTATGACATTACGACTAACTATTGTATCAATTCACAAACGTTCTTTGTAGATCCTTTGCCACAAAATGGCAACTATACACCAGGACAAACTGTTCAAATGTGTTTGAGTGTTGGCGGTTATGTGCAAAATTCTGCGGACTGGCTGCATGGCATTGTGCCTGTCTTTGGACCAGGTTGGGATATTTCTACCCTTATTGCTGAACCACCTGCAAGTTGTAGTGATAGTGGTGTTTGGGATTGGTACGAACTGTGTACGCCCGACAATACTTCTGCTATCAATGCAGGGCCACAAGGACCTGGTTTTTTCTACGAAACTACATCAGGTAGTACTTCGGGAACGATGGACGATGAGCCGGGCAATAATTATGGAGACAATAGCAATGGCGACGCATGTGACTGGCTGTTTTGTCTCACTATTACAACTAAAAACGATTGTCCCGAAGGATTTAGTAGCGAAGACCTTACTATAGAGTTTTTGAATTTCTCTGATGCCGAAACAGGTAGCTGGAACTCTTCCAGTCCTTGTCCGCAAGACCCGAACTATAAGTTTAAAGTGGAATTGGCTTGTTGCACCCCTCCTACCCTATCTGCTGTTAATCCAAGTTGTGCTAATCCCACAGGTGGAAACATTGTTGCGACGGGTGTGGGAAATCCTCCTTTTACCTTTGTTTGGAGCAACGGCTTTACTGAAACAGGCGCTGCCTCTACTTTGAGTGATTTGGGCGAAGGTTTTTATAGTGTCACGGCTACTGATGCAACGGGTTGTCAAGCAGCTAATTCGGTGACTTTGGAAGAACAAAATTTGGGTTTAACACTCAATATTCCTGTTAGCATTGAAGGTTGTGTGGGTTGTGAAGCCTCTATACAAAACCCGCAATCGGTGAGTTTAATCGCATCTTCGACTGGTGCTACCTTTGGTATGTATTCCATCACGGGTTGTCCAAGTAACATTTCCACTTGTTTGCTTGGAAACGAGTCTTATCATTTGAGCTATAACGGACAAACGATTAACAATGTGGTGGTGAATGGTGCTTTGCAACTGAACGGAGCAACGGCTTTTACTTTTGTGACCGGCACACCTGCCAATGCAGGAACTATGCCCACGCAACAACAAGTCGTTTGTTCGGGTGAAACGGTTGGCGCTACTACAACGGGCGCAGTTGTCGACAATGGCAATGTTTTAGCCTATTATTTGCATACTAATGCGGGTGATGCTTTGGGTCAGGTGTTGGCAAGCAACGGTGGTGGTACTTTTGCTTATACGGATAACGCCACTTTGCAATACAATACGACTTATTATATTTCGGCTGTGGCGGGTCCTGATAGTGGTGACGGCACACCTATTTTAAACAGCGGTTGTACTGATGTTGCCAACGGTACGCCTGTGGTTTTCCTTTCGCCAGTGGTTATTACGGTCAATGAAGACTGTGATTGGAGTATTGGTGACTATACTGTGGTGATTTTGCCTAATGGTGGGTATGGCAGTTTTAATCCTGATAACCAATATGCCGTAACAGGAACGATTACTGAAACTTTAGCCAACGGTCAAACGGCTTCTGTTGTCTTTACATCGAGCCAAACACCGAATAATTATGAATTTATGGCTGTTGATGATTTGGGTTGTGTGGGTAATGCGGCTGCGGACTTCCCTATTTGTCTAAAAACACCCATCGAATTGCTTGATTTTGCAGGTAAAATTACAGATAACGGCAATTTATTGACTTGGGTAACGGCTTCTGAAACAAATAACCATTATTTTACCTTAGAACGTTCGACCGATGGTACACATTTTGTTGCCTTGACGCGTGTGAATGGTGCAGGTACAAGTTTTGCAGAACAAAATTATCAATACTTAGACCGCTACGCTCCTAACGGTATTGCTTATTATCGTTTGTCGCAAACAGATTATAATGGCGAAACCACAACGGCTAAGGAAGTGGTTGTGTTGCAACGCACCCAAAGTCATGCTACTTTGCAAATCGAGCAGGTATATGGCTTGGGTAATACTAATGAGGTTTATTTGAACATTAATAATCCACAAACAAGTCCGGTTCGTTTGCAAGTATATAGTATTACAGGACAGTTGTTACATACACAAACTTATCAAACGCAAGCTGGTAGCAATGTTTTATGGTGTAATAGCCAAGTGTGGGCGAAGGGTGTCTATACTTTTGTAGTACAAAGCGATACGGAAACGGCGGTCGCTAAGTGGTGCAAACAATAGGCTTTTAGCTTTGCACAAAATCGTTTTTTCACTATCTTTCAACACCCCAAAAGCCCTATTTTACGATTGGTAAATAGGGCTTTTTTTGTTTTATTTCTGCTAAATGGTAGATTATTTTGGTTTTTCATCGATACAAGTAGCGATGTTACCTATTATTGGTGCGGAATGTGCGAGTGGAGGACACACACGCCTGGTTGGGTTTGGTTTTTCGGCATTATGAGTAGCGATGTTAGTGTTGTGTTTTATGTATTTTGTTGGGATAAAATGCTATTATCTTATAGAACATTATAAAAATGTTCGAAGGGCGAAGCGCGTTAGGGATTGTAGGGGCTGCCGTTAGGCAGGTGCTTGCACCGTAGCGTTAGCGAAGCCCCGTAAAGCCCGACCCGCAGGGAAACGCCCAAAAAAATGTATTCGACTAAATAATCTACATGGGACAGTAGCTACTTTTGCTTTTTTTTGTCTATTTTATTGCAAAAAATTGCTAATTTTCTCTTTTTTATCCACAAAAGTATTGTTTTTCATAACAAATACCTACCTTTACCGCATCTATAAAGCATGTATGGAAACAACTAATAGCATTTTGAGTTATTGGGACTATGGTATTATTGTCCTTTATTTTGCGCTTACCCTTTGGATAGGTTTGCGCTATGCGGCTCGTGCCAACAAAGACATGGATTCTTTCTTTTTGGGAGGACGTGGTTTGTCGTGGTTGCTGGCGGGCGTGAGTATGGTGGCTACTACTTTTGCTGCGGATACGCCTTTGGCTGTGAATGAACTGGTGGTCAAAAACGGTATATCGGGTAATTGGCTATGGTGGAATTTTTTGGCGGGCGGAATGCTTACTACCTTTTTCTTTGCCAATTTGTGGCGCAGGTCGGGCGTATTGACGGAGGTAGAACTGATAGAGTTGCGCTATAGTGGCAAAGCTGCCGCTTTTTTGCGGGGCTTTAAGGCGGTTTATCTTGGGTTGTTTTTGAATATGCTCGTTCTGGCGTGGGTGAATGTGGCAATGGTCAAAATTTTGCAAGGATTCTTTGGCTTGTCGGGCGATGCGGCTTTGCTGTATACGGCTGCGGCAATGCTTTTTGTGGCGGTGTATTCGTCTTTGTCGGGTTTGTTGGGCGTGGCAATGACCGATGCGGTGCAGTTTGTTATTGCTATGTTTGGTTGTATTGTGTTGGCATATTTGGTGGTCAATAGTCCGCAAATTGGTGGCATTGATGGTTTGCAGACACAGCTATTGCAGTTGCAACCTTCTGCTTTGTCTTTCTTTCCAACGATTGGGGAAGGCGGCGCACAACTTGGCACAACACTTGCCATTAGTATTAGTACTTTTGTGGCGCATATTGCTTTTCAATGGTGGGCAAGTTGGTATCCGGGAGCCGAACCGGGCGGCGGTGGCTATGTTGCTCAACGCATGATGAGTACAAAGAGCGAGAAAGATGCCGTATATGCCACCTTGTTTTTTCAAATTGCACACTATTGTATCCGTCCGTGGCCTTGGATTTTGGTGGGTTTAAGCTGTATTATTCTATATCCCAACCTTAAAGACCCACAGATGGGCTACATTTTGGCAATGAAAGACTTTTTGCCTGATGGTATTCGCGGTTTGTTGTTAGTTGCATTTTTTGCGGCTTATATGAGTACGATTGCCACGCAATTGAATTGGGGAGCGAGTTATTTGGTCAATGACTTGTATCATCGTTTTATGAATCCGAAAGCCAATGACCAAGAATTGTTGTGGGCTGCCCGCATTGCAACGGTGTTGCTGATGGCTGTTGGCTTGGGTGTGTCGACTCAAATCCAGAGTATTGCAGGTGTTTGGGCATTTTTGATTGAATGTGGAGCGGGTTTAGGGTCGGTCTTGATTTTGCGATGGTATTGGTGGCGTATTAATGCGTGGAGTGAAATTGCGGCAACAGTGGCGCCTTTGGTGGTTTTTGGAACTATCAAAATACTATCGGTCTATTATCCTGACCATGCCTATCTTTCTTTTCCGAACAGTTACTTTATCACTATTGGCGCAACGGTTCTAACGTGGGTAGTGGTTACTTTCTTAACTCCGCCTACTGATACGGCTACTTTGTTGCGTTTTTATGAAAAGGTGCGTCCCGATGGTGCTTGGAAACCCATACAAGCTCAAAGCAAAACACATAAAAGCCGTGCGTCGCAGTTGGGTAGTTTGTTGGTATGCTGGTTGAGCGCTGTTGCCATGACTTATTCTTTGTTGTTCGGTTTGGGAAGTCTTATTTTTAAGCATTATGGAACGGCGGCGATATGGGCGGCTGTTGCGCTGGTTAGTTTCGTTGTGTTGCGCAGCATGTTAAGCCATACTAGCGTTTTGGGAGACTGAAGACAGGGGAATATTTCTCTATGTTGCTCCGAAAAAATAGGAATTTAAATTGTATAGTTGAACCACATAAGGCAGGTATGGACACATAAGTTGTTAATTGTTAATGGTTAATTGTTAATGGTTAATGGTTAATGAGGAGGTTGTTAGGTTGTTCGTTATGGGGATAATTTTTTTTGGAATGGAAAAGTTCCAACCCTGAAAGGGTGATAGGGTATTTTGTATAACGAACCACATAAGGCACATAAGGACACATAAGTTATTGACAGCTTTGTTGGACTCTGCTAAAGTCGTGTTGGACTCTGCTAAAGTTTCTGCATTTTCATCGGTAGAAGTATCGATGTTATCTAATTCTATTGAGGAGTTGGTGTTTTTCTTATCTATCATCATTTAAATTTACTGCTATGATAAAAAAAAGTGTTTTTTTGTTGTTTTTTTTAGTTTTGACACCGTTTTTGTCGGCTCAAAGCGGAAGGGATCATTATTTAAAGGGCGAAAAAGCGTATCAGGCACAACAATATCAAGAGGCAATTAAGGCTTTTGATATGGCGATTCAATTACAATTTAGTCCTATTGATAAGGCTTACTATTTTAGGGGCATGGCAAAGCAGAATATTAGTCAATATGAGGGGGCTATTTCGGATTTGAATGAGGCTATTCGGCTTAATCCCAATGATATGAGCTATTATTTTGCTCGGTCAACGAATTATGCTATTACTACGCAATATGAATTGGCTATTGAGGACTATAATAGACTTATTGCAAACGGTAGTGGCAATGCAAAGTTGTATTTGTCGCGGGGTTTTGCTTATGTTAGTCTGAAGAATTATGCCTTGGCAATAGATGATTTTAATCGTGTGATTGCCCTGAACCCGAACGACCAAAAGGCATACAATAATCGTGGGTCTATGTATCTTAATTTGCAACAGTATGCTGATGCTATAGCAGATTTTGACAAGGCACTAAGTATTGATTCGCGCTTTTTTTATGCCTATTTGAACAAAGGCAGAGCCTTAGTGGGTTTGCAACAATATGAGGCAGCTATGGAGGCATTTAAGAAGGGAGAAGCTATTAATAATAGCCTTACTTTTTATTTGGCAGACAAACAAATAGCAGAAAAGGCGTTGCAGCAAAAATAGGTTTATTGGTGTGTTATGTTTGTTTATTTTTATTCTCTATAAGCGATGTTTTTATCTTATATTACTTGGAATGTTAGTCCTACTCTCATCGACTTGGGGGTTTGGAAACTGCAATGGTATGGCTTTTTGTGGGCAAGTTGCATTATTCTTGCTTATTATTTACTGCTATATGCTAATCGTCACGAACCTGCTGAGAATAGACATGGTACGGCGATTATCGAATATGTTTTCTTTGGCGGTTTGATTGGTGCGCGCTTGGGTGAGGTATTATTGTATAATCCGAGTCACTATTGGGCGCATCCTATTGAGATATTGTATATCTGGCAAGGCGGTTTGGCGAGTCATGGTGGAGCTATTGGTATCTTGGTGGCTTCTTTTTTGTATGTTTATAGGTTTGGGTATTCGTATATTCGCTTGTTGGACGTGCTGGCGCTCGGAATGCCTTTCTTTGGTGCGTTAATTCGGATTGGTAATCTTATGAATTCCGAAATCATAGGCAAAGCTACGACTGTGCCTTGGGGTTTTGTTTTTGTACGACAAGGGGAGACTATTGCTCGACATCCCGTTGTGTTGTACGAAGCACTTTGGTTGACGATTGTTGGTATTGTTTTGTGGCGACTCTATCTTGGCAAAAGGCGCGCGGCGGGTTTTATTGCAGGATTGTTCTTTGTACTCACTTTTTCGGGCAGGTTTTGTTTGGAGTTTTGGAAAGCAAACGCCGATTTCACGCAATTGCTCAACCTTCCTTTGATTGTTTTGGGAGGGATTTTGCTGTGGTACTCTGTTAGTGGTGGCAAAAAAAGTGCAAATGAATGAGTTTTGAGGTGCTGTATTGTCGAGTGGCGAAGCGCGTTAGGGATTGTAGGGGCAGCCGTTAGGCTGGTGCTTGCACCGAAGCGAAGCGAAGCCCCGTAAAGCCCGACCCGCAGGGGAACGCCCAAATTTATATCATTTATCTGCCATTTTGTATGGGAGATTTTGCTTTTTTTTATCCATTTACTTGACCAAAAGGACTATTTTCGTCAAAAACAAACCTCAGTGACAAAAACTATATAAAACTTTGTACCTTTACACCTTAAATAACCTTAAAACCCAAGCTATGCTGGTACGTTTACTTTCTCTATTAAGCGGATTGATTTGTTTACAAGTGTTGGCACAAAACGCTCAACTAAGTGGGGTGGTGCGCAACAAAGATACACAAGAAACTTTGCCTAATGCCTCTATTCGTTTGCTGTCCGCTACGACGCAATATGGGGTAGTAACTGATTTTGATGGTTTGTATACTATTGCTGTTCCTCCCGACCGCTATGAACTAATCTGTACGTATGTGGGATTAACAGAACAACGCATGGAGTTGAGTTTGGGAGCTAACGAAGTGCGCACCTTGGATTTTAATTTGGTGGAAAATGATGCTTTGCTCGACCCTGTGGTGATTACAGGCTCAAAATTTGAACAAAAACTAAGCGAGCAAACAGTGTCGATGGAAGTCATAAAACCTGCTTTGGTGGATAACATTAATAGCACTTCTGCCGACCAAACTATTCAAAAAGTGCCGGGTGTGGTGGTGGTTGATCAACAAGCGAACATTCGCGGTGGTAGTGGCTTTTCATACGGCGCGGGTAGCCGTGTTTTGTTGTTGATGGACGATTTACCAATATTGACTGCTGACTTGGGCTTCCCGCGTTGGGATTTTTTGCCTATAGAAAATCTCGAACAGATAGAGATTATTAAAGGCGCGTCGTCGGCTTTGTATGGTTCGGCAGCTATGAACGGTATTATTAATATGCGCACCGCCTATCCCAAATCTGAACCTGTGACAAAAATAGCTTTGTTTAACAATATCTACCAAAATCCGCGCAACAACCAAGTTATCCACTATTCACCCGACGGTACGCCTACTGATACCGTACAAAAATCGTGGTGGGGCAACGAACAACCTTATGAACGCGGCGCTACTTTTGCACATCGTCAAAGATATGGACAGTTTGATTTGGTGATGGGCAGCTATTTGTATGACAAAAAAAGTTTCCGCGCCACCGAGTTTGAGCGACGCGGACGTGCAAATGTCAATATGCGCTATCGATTCAAAAATGTACCGGGATTGTCCATCGGTTTGAACAGCAATTATCAAGCTGTTGCGAGTGGCACTTTTTTGATTTGGAATGGTATTGACGAAAAAGCTTATCAGATTTGGGGCTTAAATGATACAATAGAAAACCGCACCTATTTGTTGACTGTTGATCCTTTTATTGAGTATTTTAATGCCGCTACGGAGGTGAAACAAAAGTTGGTGATGCGCTATTATCAAAATAACAACCACACCACACAAAACCGCACCACTTTGTCTGACCTTTATTATGGTGAATACCAATTTCAGAAACGTTTTAGCAAAGCAGATATGGTTGTTACTGCGGGTTTGGTGACAAGTGCGGCTTTTGTGGAAGCAGAACTCTATACGGGCGGCAACCACAAATTTAGGAATTTTGGTGGTTATGTGCAGGCAGATAAAAAAATTATGCAACGCATGAATGTCTCTATAGGTGCGCGCTACGAACACAACCGTATTGATACTTTAGCTTCGGAAGCCAAGCCCGTTTTGCGAGCAGGCATGAATTACGAATTGACCCGTGCCACTTTTATTAGGGCTTCTTATGGCGAAGCATATCGTTTTCCAAGCATTTCGGAGAAATTTTTGAATACTTATGTGGGTAGTGGTGGTGCTGGTTTTAGCATTGGCGTATTTCCCAATCCTGAGCTACGTTCCGAAACAGGTTGGAGTGCCGAATTGGGTATTAAACAAGGTTTCAAGGTGTCGGAATGGAAAGGTTTTGGTGATGTGGCAGTGTTTATTAGCGAATATAACAATATGATGGAGTTCTCGTTTGGTACGCCTGCCTCGCCCATAGGCAATTATCCGGGCATAGGCTACAAATCTTTGAATGTGGGAGATACGCGCATTTGGGGTATTGATTGTTCAGTAGTAGGGCAAGGTAGTTTGCTCGGTATGCCAACCAACATTTTAGCGGGTTATACCTACGTAGACCCAACTTACAGGACGTTTGATAGTCTTCAACGTTCCCAAAGCACCGCCGACTATAATGTGCTGAAATACCGCAACCGACACATAGCCAAAATAGATGCCGAGACAACCATACATAAATTGACTGTCGGTTTATCCTATCAATACTTGAGTTTTATGGAAGCTATTGATATTGCATTTAACTTGGCAATGCCCGGTGTGAAAACCTACCGCGAACAACACGACGGTGGCACGAGTGTGTGGGGTGCAAGGCTGAGTTATATTGCCAACAAAAGTTTTAGTATGTCTTTTATTTGTAACAACCTCACCAATTTGGAATATGCCATTAGTCCTGTAAAAATTGAAGCACCGCGCAACTTCACTTTGCGCCTTAACTATAATTTTGATTATAGTGAGAAAAAAAATGCGAATACTAAGGGGTAATGAGTAAGGTTGTGAGTATGTACAATAACAAACGCCGATGGGAGGACAATGTGTCTTCCATCGGCGTTTTGGTTGATTTATGCTGATAAACCTAAACAGAGTTTTACTGAATACTATCTTTTACAACAGGTTTTGCAGGTTTTGCTGGTGCTTGCAAACTTGCTTTAATGGAGTCGCGCCTTTGGATAGCAGAATCTATTTTTGCAAAAGCTATTTGCAATTGTAGACTATCTTTGCTATTAACAAAACTGTCTAATAACACAAGGCTATATTTTAGGCGTTTAAAGACAATAGAGTCGTCGGCATTGTTCCATTTTTGTTGGACGTGTGCGCGCAACGAATCTTGCCAAACCACTCCTTTTTGTTCACTAATTTTTAGTTCCACTTGTGTCAACAAATTAGCGATACTCGAGTCTTGCGGTTCGTGTTTCTGCAACGCCTGTAGCAAAGAGTCGGCACGCATCAAAGAGGCAAGGTCACCACTTTCGCTCCATGTTTTGGCTTGTTGTATTTGTTCGTTCAAGGCTTCGGCGGCTTTGTTGTTTTTCCACTGCACAAAACCCAATACGCCCAACGCCAGGATAGCGGCTGTGACCAATAGATAGACAAATTTGGTGCTACCTGCGCTATTATCGTCAATGGCGGGTGGAATTTGGCTAATCAGCGTTGTATCTATGGGAGCCGAAGTGGGTTTGTTGACCTCTGCTGTACTTAGGGGTTCGATGGGTTTGGTAGTAGCTTGCGGGCTGGGTTGGCTCACCTCTCCCAACTCGATAAGATACATCGAGAAGTTGTCATTGGAGTTCATATCGCACATTTCCCTTATCAAATCCTTTTTTTGTTCGGTATTGATAGTGGTATTGGGCAACAGAGTGGTAAGGATTCTCTCGTCTATGCTCTCCAAAATACCATCGCTGCAAAGCAAGAAATAGTCATGCTGCCGCAAATCGGAAGTTTCATAGATGTCGATGGAGGTGGGGGTTTCTTTGCCCGAAATGGCGCGCAAAATCACATTGCGTTGTGGGTGTTTGTGGGCTTCTTCGGCAGTAATTTCGCCGCGTTTCACCAATTCGTTGACCAACGAGTGGTCGGAGGTCACAAACAGCACTTCTTTGTCGCGTATATGATACACCCGACTATCACCGCACCAAGCAATGACAGCACGCTGATTGACATCATCGAGATAGAGCAGGGTGAGAGTGGTTGCCATACCCGCGCACTCGCTGTGTTCGTTGGCGTATTCGCTCAATTTGCCTTCTACATACCGAAGGGCATCATGCAAATACTGCGCATCGACAGTGCGATTGGGGTGTTGCTGAAAAAAAGCATCGAAATTTTGGCAGACCAATAAAGAAGCTACTTCGCCTTTGTTGGCACCACCTACGCCGTCACACACCAAAAACAGTTTGGTATCGGACGATGCGCTGCTACCCAAAGGCATAATGTTGTCTTCGTTGTTCTTTCGTTTGCCTTTTTCGTTCAAAAACGCAATTTGTTGAATTTGAATTGCCATAGCTTAGTGAGAAAACATGAACAATAAATTGGTGGGATAGCCCATTAGTGTGTGGAAGGCTATCATTTCGTTAACTGTAACACAAATAGCAAAAACTTAACCAATAGTGAACATTCAAAAATAACAAGAAAAGCGGCAAGAATATAGCAAAAAGTTGACCTAAAATAGGGTCAAAAAACATTTTAGCCCCATAATTAGCAAAAACTGCGCCAAAGGTACTACTATTTTTGTACTTAATCTTATTTTGTGTCAATACTTTTGGGGTTTTATTACAAATTCTTACAAAACTCGCCCATTATTAAATCCTCTAACCACCACTAACAACGCCAATTAGAGTCATTATGACAGCAATAATTAGTTGGGCGTTCCCCTGCGGGTCGGGCTTTACGGGGCTTCGCTTTGCTTCGGTGCAAGCACCAGCCTAACGGCTGCCCCTACAATCCCTAACGCGCTTCGCCACTCAAACTTTTGTACCCAATACTTTTTTAAAACAGGCTAAAGCCTTTTTCCTATCGTCACTAAATACAACGAATAAAACCACACAGCATTTTTTGAATAAAAAACACCACAAAGGTAGCAAAAAAGTTGTATCTTTGCACAACAAGTCGCAAAATCTTTTAGCTTTTCCTACAAAAAACCACATTTTTTTCACAAAAGTAGCGTTTTTTGCAGGAATGTGCCATATTTTCGAACTATTTTGTGTACTTTTGCGCACAAAGAAACAACCTGTAACCGCAAATTAGCTCAAAACTTTTTTGAGGTCAAATAACTTTTGTATGAAATTAGATATAAAAAAACAACGATATGCAATAGACCAAATAGTAGGACACTTTGGGTTGGTGCGCGGAGTCGAATGTGATATACTTACCCATTGGCTCAATGTCGTCGTAGCACCCCTGTATCATCTACCCAATTTTTTAGAAACCAAACGCCAAAAACTTTTTTTAGAAGGCGATGTCTGGAATGAAGAAGAACTAAAAATGCACTTTTTGAGTTTTGTAATAGATTATGCCGACCTAGAAATACCCCAAAAAGCCAAAGTATTTTATGAACGTGCGCTATCAGGAGTGGTGCAAGACACTCCACTGTCGGTTGTGTGTGATGCCATGATAGCTCGTCCTTTTGGTATCAATACACCACAAACACCTTATTTTTTTCTGCAAGAATTTAAAAAAAGCAAAAACACCAACGACGACGCAGAAGGACAAATGTTGGTAGCCATGCTGATTGCTCAACAACAAAACGCCAATAAACAACCCATTTATGGTTGTTATGTACAAGGCAAACAATGGACTTTTACTACTTTGCATGACACCTCCTACTGTTTCAGTAGAACGTATGATGCTACACAAACCCACGACCTCATCAATATTATACACATATTAAAAGCACTAAAAAACCTCATCTTACACACCAACTAAACACCCATCTACTATTCGCGCGCGCATTTCATCATAAAAAAAACGCTAAACAAATAGCCAATGGCAAGACGTGAAATACATATCGATTATCACTTATTTCTTATCCTATTCTCCAAAGCCCTTGGAGCCATGATCATTTTGTTTATTATGGTGCCTAAATTGACAGGCGACGTAAAACATAAATTAGAGGAACTCGAACAATTGGACGAACTCAAACAACAAGTCGTTCAAATGGACGGTATGCTCGCCAAACTCAAAAAATCGGTTCCCGAAGCGGTCTACAAACCATTGGAACAAAAGTTTAAGGAAGTGCAAAACACTACCAAAAACTTGGAAGCACGCATCGAGTCCTTGCAACACAGCTTGGCACAATGCGACAATCAGCGCCAATTTTTGCAAGATCGTATCAATAAATTGGAAAAAGAACTCAACGCCTTGGATTCAAAAACCAAAGAAAGCGTTGAAACAATGATAGAAGTCAAAGAACAGCGCGACAAATTGCAAAACGAACTCGAAGTAACGAAAGAACAACTCAAAGACTACGAACAAATCAAAAAGAACCTCGAAAACAAAGGCGAACTCGAAAAACAATTGGTGCAACTGCAAGAAGAAGTCAACAAGCAACTCCTGACCATCAAAAACCAAGAAGATAAACTTAAAACACAAACCGAAGTCACCCAAAATACCGCCGAACAAATTAAACAACTTCAAGAAACCATTAAAGCCAAAGATCAAACCATCAAACTCCAACAACAACAAATTGCCGATTGCAAACCAAATCCTAAAACAGGTTTTGATATCAAAGACAAAAATGTCGTGTTCGTAGTCGACTTGTCAGGCAGTATGGACGATGCTCCCGAAACCGATAAATTAGACCAAGTAAAAGCTGGACTAAAAATGATGGTGGCAACGATGGACGAAAACTATAAAGTTGATGTGGTGATTTTTCCCAAAAGCAAAACCGAAGAATACGGTTATAAATATGGTAAACTTACCACCGTCACCGAAAGCACAAAATACGACATCTATCGCTATTTGAGTAGCCTCAAAGCCTTTGGCTGTACACCCACACGCCAAGCAATGAACTATGTCCTCGATGAACCCGCCTACAAAGCTGCTGGAACAATTATCCTCCTCTCCGATGGCGCACCCACCAAACGTGTAGGGCAATTAGATTGTGACGATGATGATATTGCCGATGTTTTAGCAGACATCAAATCCAAAAATTCAGGCAGAGTAATCAACTGTATTGGTGTTGGCTCCGATTTCCGCAACGAAAACATGAGCAACAAAGGTGTGAAATTCATGAACGATTTGGCACGCGAAAACAAAGGTTTTTATATTGGATTCTAAAAACAGCATTACGAAAAATTTTATGGGTTTCTCAATTCTATGAAGAAGCAAATAATTTTTATAGCAGCATTTTTCTTTTTTATAGGTTGTTTAAACAATGGCAACGGAAAATTAGAAAACGAAATAGCTACCTCAATAAAGAAAAACTGCAAGAGCGAAAATTGTCAAGTCGATATTTCGCAACTTACTACATTCAGATGGAGTAAGTTGTATGTATTTAGAGAAACTGCCTCATTAGAGGTGGTAGAGCAGATACTAAATCAGAAATATCCTTATTATGTCGATGTAGCAAGAAGATTAGTTTTTACGGATAATACCAATAAGGTGATTTATCACGAAGATGTTTTTCCAAATGTAGAAGGAGTAAAAAACCAAGAAGTAATTTTTCTAATGCCTGATACAATAACTCACAGAATATTTGCCAACCCAATTTTTACTGTTACAAAGCAGAAAATTGTTGATGGGGAATATTACGTTCTTAATCAGCTATGAACTTCGGAGAAGTCAAAAAAATAAAAAAATAGGCCATAAAGTGCCTTTTATTTATTAATATCTCTCCAAAGTTTTCAGTTTTTTGTTGCAGTGTGAGCAAAAAGGAGAAATCACCATTCGTCATTCATAGTTTTTTTATACTAAATTGAATACAGTCTTCGGATTTTGTCAAATGTTGACAGTCGAATAATTGCGGTCACAAAAAACGCACATCTGCTTACACTATTTTCGTCACCGGAAATAGTGCTGTTTCGGTCGTTGAGGCATGAAAGTCACGAAGAAATATACAAAGAAAGATAAACTGCCTCAACGATTGCCTACATTTTGTGGTAGCTAATACGATAAAATAGACAAAATGTCTACGATTTTGTTTGCTACCACAAAATTAAGCAAAGACCGCAGCACGCCGGACGAATCCACTCGAAAAAAGAACACCCTTTTTTGCTGCTGTTTGGGTGAGCAAAAAAGATGAATCACCATTTGTCACTTACGATAATAGCATTTGGAGGAACGGCAAATGATCGTTAATTGATGTTACATTTGGGGACGAGTGCGTGACATCGTCTATTATCAAATCCGAAAAGTATTTTCAATTCAGTATACAGATTAGCATAATAGTACTATAACATTCTCAAATCCGCTTTTTTCTTATTCATAAAAAAACGTCATAGTACCTAAAAAATAATGCAAAGCCAATGCCATGCGCTTTTCCCAACAACATACGTGGGCAATTATAGTAGTGCTATTCGCTACTTGTATATGTTACCTCCCCATGCTCAACAACCAATTCACCAATTATAGCGACGACGTATATATCCTAAAAAATCCACTCATTCAACACCTCTCCCTAAGTAACCTTCAGTACATTTTTACGTCTTACTTTGACGGACACTATCATCCACTCACACTCCTTTCCCTCATGCTTACTTATAGCATAGCGGGCGACTCTCCTTTTCTATACCAACTCACCAACCTATCACTCCACCTACTCAACACAACCTTAGCATACCTTTTTTTGTATCAACTCACCCTCTCCTCTCCTACCCTTTCTACATCTGACAACAAATCACAAATCCCACACTACCTTCTCCCTTTCATCGTTGCCTTGCTTTTTGGCTTACACACCCTACACGTCGAGTCTGTTGCCCGAATCACCGAACGAAAAGACATGCTATTTAGTGCCTTTTTGCTCCTATCCTTGTGGCAGTATACCCGTTATGTGCAACAACAGCAAATCCCCAACTACGTTTGGTCACTTGCTTTTTTTCTGCTTTCGCTTCTTTCCAAAGGACAAGCCGTAGCTTTAGCTCCCACTTTGTGGCTCATAGATAGCTATTACAACCGCTCATTTCGCTCCAAGCAAATTTGGACAGAGAAAATTCCTTTTTTTGCATTAGCCCTCCTATTCGGCATACTCAATCTCTTTGCCCAACGTTACACAGGTTATGTTTGGAACAATGTCAACATGCCTTTTTACGAACCATTTGTCCATGCCAGCTATGTTTTGACCCATTATCTGGCGAAAAACCTACTTCCTATACAACTTTCAGTCTTCTATCCGTATCCCAATGCTATTGGCGAACCAATACCACCTACAATGTGGCTCTACACCGGGATTTGGTTACTATTGGCATTGTTTATCTACCGAATAAAATACCATAAACTACTTTTTTTTGGTATCATATTCTATCTCATACACATCATTTTGATGATTCGCCTCCTGCCGATTGCCGACAACATTATGCCTGACCGCTACAACTATGTGCCGTCCATAGGGTTATTTATAATGTTGTCTTGGATAGTACAACGTTTTTATTCGACCAATAAAATCAAAATTATCTATGCCTTTTTGGTGATTTATTGCCTACTACTTGGCGCGCTCACCTTTTGGCGAACCCAAATTTGGCATGATGGCAAAAGCGTGTGGAACGATGCCCTACAACAATACCCACATGTTGCTCAACTGTGGCAGAACTTGGGCGATGCCTATCTCCATCAACAAGACCTATCCAATGGCGTAGCTGCCCTACAAAAAGCTATCGAATTAGACCCTCAAAACATGTTGGCGTATATTTCCCTAAGTAGCGCTATGGTTGCTAATGGACAAACAAATATAGCCCAACAATACCTCCAAAAAGCCTGCCAAATTCCTGTGCAAGGAGTCAATAATTTAGCTAACCGAGCTACTATTTTCTCCCTCCTTTCTCAGCGCCAACAAGCTATGCGAGACCTACAAATCGCCTTACAACAAAATCCTTACCAAGCCAAACTATATTTCAACCTTGCTTTACTCCATTTGCAACAAGGCAACTATACACAAGCTCAACAATACTTGCAACATGTTTTCCAACTCCGCCCCATGTTTATCATCGATGCTTTACTAACTCAAGGAACATTAAGTTTAAAACAAAATGACCTCATAACCGCCCAAAAAAACGCCGAAAAATGCCTACAACTACAACCCAACAACGCCAAAGCCGCCCAACAATTGGCAGAAATACACTATAAAATAGGTAATTTTTCCCTCTCTTATCATTTTATGCAACAAGCTAAACAAAATGGCGCTACCTTTGTACGTCAATTAGAACAAGCTATTTTGCAAAAAAATAACCGCAATTAATTACTTTAATTGTCATCAAACTGTCTTTTAGCAATAATTAAATGACAATACATCATTTTTCAAACCTAATCCCCAACAAAATACGCTATTTTATCGTCTTTAATCCCGCTAAGATAAAAAAATAGCACAAAATTTACGCTAAAGTGCTTGTTCATTGAAAATAAATGCGTATCTTTGCCCAAACTTTGCTTTTAACCCATTCCATCAAAAATTAAATTAAATTATAAACGCTAAAATTATTAAAATGAAAAGACCTCTATCAGTCTTAGTACTATTGGGTTTGTTCATTGCGTCTTATCTCCAAGTAAATGCGCAAACATTTCCCTATCGGTCTTGCGATTGTGCCGCGACCGTAACAGCAGGTGATCCCACGGGACCCGCTAACAACGTCTTTATCCAAGGCGAAAGTCAAGCAAGTGACCTTGTTGTAACAGACCCAACAGGAACAGGAACTACAGACTATGCGTATGTAGTTACCGACCCCAATGGTTTTATTCTCGGGCTTACAGAAGACGGCTCTTACGACTTCTCTTCCTCTCCCGCAGGTACTTATGGTTTTACAGGCATTGCCTATAACCAAACCCAAATCACCACAGTTTGTGGCTTATTACCTGTTATCTGTAACGGTCCAACACCTCCACCAGACCCATTCTGTCCCATGGTTCAAGACCCCAATTTTGAATGCACACTGGGCAATTTCTTCTCCCTAATCGGTCTTTTAGGTGGTGGTCAAGCCACCGTCCCCTCTGTTGTTCATGTAGTAGACTCTATCGTTTGTGTATCCAGTTTTGCGGGTTTCATCAATGTCTGCCTCGCCGTAGACGAAATCCCTTCTTATACTGTTACAGTACAAGGAGCAAGCTCTGGCAACGACGAATGTGACGGAGCTACCACTATTGACCCATTCTCCGAAAATGGACCTTTTGATAATAGCGAAGCAACAGGTGCTGGCATTATCGACAACTGCTTTGCAGAAGGCGACTTTGGCGGAGCTGGCCCAAGTGATGACAACTCCCTATGGTTTACCTTTGTAGGTGACGGACAAACATGGCACTTCTACACCTCCCCCGAATGTAACGGAATAGACCTATTAACAGAAGGAGGCTATGTTGATGGCGGTGATACACAAATGGAAGTATTTTCTGGCGATTGTAGCAACCTTACTTCTTTGGGTTGTTCCGAAGATGACATCGCTTATGGGGCAACAAATCAAGACGGAGCAGGTTATTTCGCAGGTGTTACCGTTGCCACCGAAGCAGGTGTTACCTATTATATTATGGTAGACGGTTTTGACGGAGCAGCAGGACAATTCTGCTTAGAAGCAGCAGAAAATCCTTGTGGTTTCGTAGAATTAACAAGTAACGATGCACTTGAAGTTTGCCCTGCTGATGTAGTAACTATTAGTGTTAATGCTACCACTGTAGATTATGGCTTAACAATAAATGGTAATACACCACAAGTTGCTTTCTATGTATTAGACCCATCAACACAAGATGTAGTAGCAATTGTAGGCGCTGATGACAACTTGTCTATGGAAGTAGACGGTGCTTCTCCTTATGGTGGTTTATCACAAGTAGTTGTTATACCTGTTATCCTTAGCAATGTTGTTGCATCAGGCGGCAATACATATCCTTTCATAGACGAAGGCTGTAGTTCAAACATTGGCGCACCCATAGCAGTAACCTATTTAAGTGCAGCAGAATGTACCGCAGCCGTACCTAACGACGAATGTGCCAACGCCATTGAACTTACTGTTACTGATGGCGCTATAAACGGTCCATTCTCTAATGTTGGAGCAACAGGTGAAGAAGGTGTTATTCCTCCTGCTTGTTTCGGTGATGCACCAAGTTCTGGTGACAACTATTATGACAATTCTGTATGGTTCATGTTCCAAGGAACAGGCGAACAAATTACCCTTACCACTAATATCAATGGTATCGACTCCACAGATGCTAACATTGATACTCAAATAGGTGTTTATGCAGTAAGTTGTGGTGGCACCGAAGTAGCTTGTGGCGATGACATAGACGGCGAAAACTATCTTTCTACTGTCACACTACAAACAGAAGTAGGTGTTACCTATTATGTTGTTGTTGACGGCTATTACTATAACAGTCTAGGTGGCGGAGCCGCTGGTCAATTCAATATCGCTGTTGAAGCACAAGCAGTAGCTACTTGCGATGCAGACTTTGGTACCATAGTATTGCCCAATGGTTTTAATCCTTTCGTTTGTGCAGGCGGTACCAACCAACCTATCAGCGTAAGTGGTGCAGCAACAGGTGCCTATGGTACCGTATTTGCTCTAACTTCTGTTCCTGATCTTACTATCCAAGCCATTAACTTAGATGGTTCAAGTGTATTTGATTTCTCCGCACTTCCCGCAGGCGAATACCTTATCCACGCTTTCAATTTCCAATTAGACCAAGCAAGTACTATCTTAGCAGCCGTTCAAGTAGGTGTAACAACTGGTTTTGATGTAGCCGCTCTAATTGCTGATGGTACTATCTGTGCCGAATTAGACGTACAAGGAACAGCTATTCACCACCTTACGCCTATCCAAGTGAACGTTGATGAAGGTTGTGATGACAATACAGGCGAAGTAATTCTTTCTATCGCTCCAACAGGTGGCTTACCCGAATATGATAACACCTTCAGCTACACATCTGAAGGACAAGTATCTGGTAGCATTGCCTATGGACAAACCATACAATCAACAGTTCCCGATGATAGTAACTATAACTATTCCATTACAGACGATAACGGTTGTCAAGCCTTAGCAAGTGGCAATGCTACTTGTAGCAAATGCGACAACGAAGCAGGTACAATGGGTGCTGCAACGCTCGATTGCGAACAAAACATCGTAACAGCCACCGCAACAGGTTTTGTATTGGCAGATAGTTCTATTTTAGTATATTATCTACACACCAGCGCAACCGAAGAATTAGGTACAGTTATCGCCACAGATGCTAACGGTTCTTTTGACCTTAGCTCATTAGCTCCCGGTACTTATTACATTTCATCAGTAGCTGGTTATGACCATGACGAAGATGGTACTATCGACAACCTAAACGACGAATGTACCCTTATTTCCGTAGGAACTCCTGTTAGCTGGGGTGGTCCAGTAGTATTGACTGTTAGTGAAGATTGCGACGATGCAACCAGCGAATACATCCTTACTGTAAGCGCAAGCGGTGGTACAGGTACTTATGCTCTGTCAGGTACTTTCAACCAAACATTAACAGCAGGCGAAACTCTTACGCAAAACTTCCCTGACGATACTCCTTACCAAATCTTATTGACCGATGGTAACGGATGTATCGCCACAGCAGAAGGACAGCCCACTTGCTCTAAATGTGACAACGATGCAGGTACAATGCCATTAGATCCTACTGGCAACCCTTGTGGTAGCACATTCGGAGCAACAACCACCGATGCAGTAGTAGCTCCCGGAGCTATCCTCATCTATGCGCTACACACCAGCCCCGATACCACAGCAGGAACTATTATCGCTACAAATACCACCGGACAATTTAGCTTCGCTTCATTAGCTCCCGGCACATATTACATCTCTGCCGTAGTAGGTACTGACGAAGACGGCGATGGTAGCATCGACGACCTTGCTGACTTCTGCACCAAAGTAGCAGCGGGTACACGGGTAGACTGGAACGATCCATTAAGCGCTACATGGGTAAAAGTTTGTAATCCGCTCACTAAAACGGCTACACTTACCCTAAATGTCGAAGGCGGAGCAGCTCCATATCTGATTAACGGTAACGTATTCTTCAATTTAGAGTATGATGGTTCAGATCCTGCTCCTTCACAATCCGATTTAGAAGATGCTACCTATGACGCATTTGTTACAGATGCTAACGGTTGTGCAGATACCGCTACCATTCTTACCGATTGTAAAATCCTATCCATCGAATGTGTATCTTTCAATGGTGAAGTGACAACACAAGGTAACTTATTGAAATGGGCAGTTGTCGAAACAGACAACAACTTCTTTACAGTTGAACGCTCTACCGATGGTGTTAACTTTACAGCTATTGCTACAGTAGACGGCAACGGTACTACTTTTGCACCTACTAACTATAGCTACTTGGACAAAGAAGCACCTAACGGCATGAGCTACTACCGCATAGTAGGCAACAGCTACAGCGGAGATGCTGATTTCTGCAATACCATCAACCTAACACGTGGTGAAATCAAATTTGGTATTGGAGCATTATCTCCTGTTCCTGTTAACAATTATGTTGATATAGTTATTAATACGGTTAATACCAATGCAGTTAAAATCCGAGTGTTTGACGCTATTGGTCAGTTGGTGACCGTACAAACACAAACAGTTATAGCAGGTGTAAACCATGTTATCCTTAACACCGAGCAATTGCCAAGCGGTATGTATTTCTTAACCGCTACAGAAGGCGCAAGCACAGCAACTGCTAAGTTTGTGAAAGAATAATCTTTTTATAGTGCATCTTGATGCCTAAACATAATATGCCGCTGACTTCTACAGGAAGTACAGCGGCATATTTTTTGCGCTAAAAAGGCACTTTCTTAATAAAAAATAGTACATTTGCACGCTAAAACCAATTTGTCTAAATCCATGACAACTTATCATAGTAAATATATCCAACAATTTTGCTGCATAGTTATTTTGTGGCTATTATGGAGTTTGTTGGTGACCGATGTAGGACTGCAACAAGCAACAGCTATGCCTACAACATCAAATAGTACCAATGACTCGGTCATTGTCACGCGCGGTAGTTACCTACAAATGCTCACCGATACCAGCATTATTATCCGTTGGCGCACCAACTTGCCTGCCGACAGCAAAGTATCCTATGGCAATACCATAGACAACCTCGCATGGACAAGCAACGATACAGCACTTGTTATTGAACATAGTGTAGCACTCAACGGGCTACAGGCTAATACGAAATACTATTATGCCATTGGTACAAGCACCGATACCTTGCAAAGTGACTCTTCTTATTATTTCATTACCGCCCCACCAATTGGTAGCAAAAAACCCACTCGAATTTGGGCAACAGGCGATTGTGGTACGGGCTATACCACACAAACTAACGTCCTCAATGCTTACCAAAACTATACTAACGGACAATACACCGACCTCTGGCTGCTGTTGGGAGATAATGCCTACAATAGTGGACATGATTGGGAATACCAAAGCAAATTCTTTGAACCCTACATGCAAGGCTATCTTATGCGACAAACTACCATTTTCCCCACACCGGGCAACCACGACTACTACAATACCACCGACCAAAATAGCACCGATACTCCCTATTTCCAAAACTTTACTGTTCCAACCCAAAGCGAAATTGGCGGGGTTGCTTCTGGAACCGAAGCTTATTACAGCTTTGACTATGCCAACATACATTTCATTAGCCTCAACTCTTACGGCAAAGTCAACGGTTTGATGATGCACGATACAATTGGTGCGCAAATCGAATGGCTCAAAAGCGACCTCGAAAATAACCAACAACAATGGACTGTATTGTATTGGCATCACCCTCCATATACTATGGGGTCTCACAATTCGGACACGGAACTCGACCTTGTCTACATCAGAGAGCGTGTAATTCCTATATTAGACCGATACAAAGTTGACCTTGTGCTGTGTGGACATAGCCACTGCTATGAACGCAGCAAATTGATGCACGGACATTATGGCATGGAAGAAACATTTGATAGTTATATTCACAACGCCAGCCACTCAAGCGGCGCCTATAACAACACACCTGAATCTTGTCCTTACATCAAAAACGCTAACAGTAGCAGCAATGAAGGAATTGTATATGTCGTAGCTGGCTCGGCAGGTAAGTTAAGCGGAACGCAAGGACTGTTCCCGCACAATGCCATGTATCTCGGTACGGCGGCAGTAGCTGGTTCGTTGTTGATAGAAGTTGATGGCAACCGTTTAGATGCCAAATTTATTACGGACACTGGCACGGTGTATGACCAATTTACGATGATGAAAGATGTAAATATAAGCACTGATACGTTACTTTGTCAGGGGAATAGTTTAGTGCTTAGTGCGTCGTGGGAAGGAGACTATTTGTGGAGCAACGGCAGTACGGCGCAAAGCATTACTGTTTCGCCCACATCGCCAACAGTGTATAGCGTTATTGACGGCGCTAATAATTGTTTGATAGATAATATCCATGTCAATGTAGCGCCTTCGTTGTTTGCTACAAGTACTGTTTGTCACAATGAAATGCGACAATACAGCACGCCCAGCATACCCAACGCTACTTACCAATGGACTATCACAGGTGGCACTATTGTCAGCGGACAAGGCACTAATACTGTAGATGTTTTGTGGAATGGCAACGGCAGCGGCAGCGTGAGCGTCACGATGTCTTACTAAAACATTGTATTTGCAAAATGGGCTAAAATACTTACTAATCGTCTGATATTTACCTTCATTGACCCTTTGGCGAGTGCAAAATGGGTAAAATTGCTGCATTTTAAAGGCTTTGCAGCCAACAGTAAGGCAATTCGTTTCGTTTTTTTTACTAAAACCAATAATAACAAACAAAATAAACATTCTAAACAATATGCAGTTACATACCATAAACACAGGCTTTTTTAAACTTGATGGCGGTGCAATGTTTGGCGTTGTGCCGAAGGTGATATGGCAAAAACTTAATCCTGCCGACGATAAGAATCTTTGTACATGGGCAATGCGGTGTTTGTTAGCGATTACTGATGACAATAGACGCATTCTCATCGACACGGGAATTGGTAGTAAGCAGTCGGAAAAGTTCTTTAGTTTTTATGACTTACATGGCAATGACACGCTATTGGGGTCGTTGCAACAGCACGGTTTGCAAGCCGAAGATATAACCGATGTTATTCTGACGCACTTGCATTTTGACCACGTTGGAGGGGCTGTCACACGCACCGAAGCAGGAATACTCACGCCTACATTTCCTAACGCGCTTTATTGGACAAACGAGGAGCATTGGGCAGCGGCTTTGCAACCTAATGCACGCGAAAAAGCGTCTTTTCTATCCGAAAATATACTGCCGTTACAAGAGGCGGGCGTGTTGCGATTTGCTGCTAACAATAGTTACATTTATCCCCAAATAGCTGTAAAGTTTGTGTATGGACATACAACTGCCATGATGTTGCCGCATATTGCTTATAAAGATACTACATTGGTCTATTGTGCCGACCTAATTCCTTCGGCGGGACACATCAAACAGGCGTATGTGATGGGATATGATATGCAGCCGTTGGTAACGCTTGCCGAAAAACAGCAATTTACCTCCCGCGCGGCGCAAGAGAACCATATTTTGTTTTTTGAGCATGACCCGCACACCGAAGCTGCTACCGTTACGATGACAGATAAAGGCGATTTTGTGATAGCACGTCGCTTTGATTTGAAAGATTATTAGTGGCAACAGATAGCAAAAGTGTTTTGGGCGTTTTTTGAAATCTTGCGAATGTTATACGTAATGCTTCGAACGTTATACCTAACCCTTCGGGGGTTTCGAACCCCCGAAGGGTTAAACGTTAAAACCTTTCGGAAGTTTCGAACCCCCGAAGGGTTAAAAGCTGGAATCTTGCGAACGTTATACGTAATGCTTCGAACGTTATACCTAACCCTTCGGGGGTTTTGAACCCCCAAAGAGTTAAAAATTAGGTTGTTGCAGGCGATAGGCAAGGGCGTTAGCCCGCCATTAATAAAAAAGTATTGCGGTAAAGCGTTCGAATGGCGAAGCGCGTTAGGGATTGTAGGGGCAGCCGTTAGGCTGGTGCTTGCACCGAAGCGTTAGCGAAGCCCCGCAAAGCCCGACCCGCAGGGAAACGCCCAAAAAATAATGCTATCTATATGCTCGCAACTGCTAAGAAGTGTGTTTCTGGTGTTTTTTGAAATCTTGCGAATGTTATGCGTAATGTTTCGAACGTTATGCGTAACCCTTCGGGGGTTTTGAAACCCCGAAGGGTTAAAAGCTGAAATCTTTCAGATGTTTTGAACCCCCGAAGGGTTGATAGATGAAATCCTGCAACCAACAAGCATTTTTTATTTTTTTACATTTCACTTATATCTAATACTATGAAGAAAATTTTAGTGGCTAACAGAGGCGAAATTGCCTTACGCATCATGCGAACCATCAAATCTATGGGCATTGCGACGGTGGCTATATATTCGGAAGCCGACCGCAATGCCCCGCACGTTCGTTTTGCAGATGAAGCAGTGTACATCGGCAAGTCTCCGTCTGCGGAATCATATTTGCAAGGCGACCGCATCATTGCTGAGGCTTTGAAATTGGGTGTCGACGGCTTACATCCGGGCTTTGGTTTTTTGTCTGAAAACGCTGCATTTGCGAGCAAAGTCACTGCGGCGGGCATCAATTTCATTGGTCCGTCACCCGAAGCTATGCAGATGATGGGCGATAAGCTGTCGGCGAAACGCGCGGCTTTGCAGTACAACATTCCTATGGTGCCGGGTACAACAGAAGCCATCGACAACCTTGATGAGGCAAAACGGATTGCAGTCGAAGTGGGTTTTCCGTTATTGATAAAAGCGTCGGCGGGAGGCGGTGGCAAGGGTATGCGAATTGTGGAGAATATTGATGAATTGGACGGGCAGATGCAGCGAGCTATTAGCGAGGCGGTGGCAGCTTTTGGCAATGGAGCTGTATTTATTGAGCGGTATGTGCGTTCTCCGCGACATATTGAGATACAAATACTTGCGGATATGCACGGCAATATCTGTTATTTGTTTGAAAGAGAGTGTTCGATTCAACGCCGTCACCAGAAAGTGATAGAAGAGGCTCCGTCGCCGCTAATGACCCCCGATTTGCGTAAACGCATGGGTGAAAGTGCGGTAAATGCTGCACGGGCGTGTAACTATGTGGGTGCGGGAACGGTAGAGTTCTTGGTCGATGACCAAATGAACTATTACTTTTTGGAAATGAATACCCGCTTACAGGTGGAACACCCCATTACGGAGTGGATAACGGGCATTGATATTGTAAAAGAACAAATCGAAGTGGCAAAAGGTAATCCCTTATCGTTTAGACAAGAAGACTTGCAGATTAATGGACATGCCGTAGAGTTAAGGGTGTATGCCGAAGATCCTACTAACAATTTCTTGCCCGACATTGGTACGCTGCACACTTACCGTCCGCCTCAAGGAGCAGGCATTCGGGTTGATGACGGTTTTGAAGAAGGCATGAACATTCCTATTTACTATGACCCAATGTTGGCTAAATTGTCTGTACATGCTAGCAACCGCCAAGAAGCCTTGAACAAAATGGTGGCAGCTATTGACGAATACCATATTATTGGGGTAGAAAACACTTTGAAGTTTGGCAGGTGGGTCATGCAACAAAGCGATTTTGTTGCGGGTCATTATGATACTAATTTCATTCCTAAACACTTTAAACCAGAATACCTCCAACGTTTTGACTCCGATGAAGCGCGTATTGCAGCTTTAATTGCAGTTAAGTATTATGCTAACAAAAAAGGCGCTACCGATACAATGACTCTCGCAATGCCTACGCAAAGCCGATGGAAAAACAGACGCTATTAAGCTGTGCAAATATAACAAACGTCCAATGACCGCAATGGTTATTGGGCGTTTTTTTTGTTATAATCTGTTGTAAAAGGTCGAGTTGTAATGGATATGGGCTAAAAAATAATTACAATAGGTGGCGAAACTAAGTATAGCTTTTTTTTCTGCTCAAAAAAAGAAAGAAAATAAATTGACATGCAATTTATTGTAGCGTGTTTTTGCTTATTCACAAAATACATTAATGAGATTTTTGGCGTGAGTAATCTAATTGCAGAATGTAGTTGACAATAAAAAAATGAAATAAATTGGTATTAGGTTAGTAAAAAATTGGTAGTTCAGAAAATTTTTCATACCTTTGTGCATAGTTTATAAGCATTTTGGACTAACAATAATCGTGAATAGTAAATATGCTTCTCCGCTGGCTACTTGATAATTGCTATACAGTACACGATTATTGCTATACAGCATTCCATTATTGCTATACACAACATGGCTATTGCTATGCAGCACTTCATTATTGCTATATGTAAGAAGCATTATTGCTATACACAACATGACTATTGCTATACACTGCATAAAAGCTGCTATACACAACATGGCTATTGCTATACACTACATGAGCATTAATATACTTTGCATTTGACTTGCTACGGCTTGCATTTGACTTGCTACGGGCTGCAAATAGTTAACTACGGCTTGCGAAGGCTTTGCTACGGCTTTTGACTTGTTTTAGTTGTTTTTTTTGGTATTATAGTGCTATTGAGGCATTATAAAGTGATAATTGCAAAAAAAAGATGTTTTTTTTGTGTTGATGTATACTAAATTTGGCAATAAACCGTTACTTTTGCAACAACATTATTGAACTTGCAAAGTTTGATATAGCATTATTGTTATACTACATTGTTATTGCTTGCTTCTTGATGTTTAATGATGCTTTTTTTATTTTTTTACCTCATAATTTTATTTCCCCATGCAAAGACTATTTAACGTCTCCATTTTACTTATTTTGCAGCATGCCCGTGTGGTTATGGAATTGTTAAGACAAGATTTACCATTATTTGCTGCCAAAGATACTACTTTTACAGAAGATAAAATTGTAGAAATACAAGGTTTATTGGGCGAAGCAGAACAGTTGCCCGACGAAGTGGTAGTTGACGAACAAACAGGTTTGACACAACAATTTTTAGACTTAATGAAAACAGGCAGGGAACATTATGAAGAGTTGTCTTATTTTGTTCGCAAAGCATTTAAAGATAAAATTGTTGTACAAAATATCTTGGGAAGAGACACTTTTTCTGATGCCAAACGCAACCAATTAGCTTTCATTCAATTTTTTAGAGTATTAAATGAAGTACAGCCAAAGTACGAAGCCGATTTGTTGACTGTTGGTGCCACCCCTGCTTTGTTGGCGCGCACAGCTACTTTGTACCAAGACATAGAAAAAGCTAACACTATACAAGAAGTATTTAAAAAACAACGCGTACAAAAAACAGCTAACCGCATAGAAAAAGTCAATATTTTATATGCTGCTTTGCGCGACGTAGAAGATTTGGCATTGATTGTTCATCGTGATAACTTTGAAATGGCAAAGGCTTACATCGTACCACGCGCAAGTCGCAATACAGTTGTTATGGAAGAAATTGGTAGTGTTATTTTTCCAAATACCCAAACTACTGCTATCAGTTCAGAATACTTAGATGCAGATAGCATTTTACAATTAAGTAATTTGGGAGTTGTGCCTTTGCGTTTCTATGTAACAGACCAACTGCTCGATGTTTTGCCTGACAATGCTGTTGCAGTGGCGGCAGGTGATGCCATTAATATTTTAAGCCGCGAAATTAGTACGGGTAAATACGGTTTATTAATTGTTGCTAACATGAGTAACGATGAAGGTCGCTATGAAGCTGCTATGGTAGATTAATATGCTGCTTGTATTGGCTTTGAAACGGCTGTTTTATCATACAATATATAATGAATAATGCTTTTTCTTCGTCGAACAGGCAATAGACCTGCTCCACAAAGAAAAAGCATTATTTGCTAATTTGTCTAATGGTTTAACCATTTTGTTGTCTAAAATGTTTGTAACATCTTAATTGCTCTATTGTTTTAAGTTTTTTTTGTCTTAAATGTCTTGATTTTTTCGTTGTACAAACATCAATATTATTTGTGCAAAAAGCCTTTTTCATTTATGTCAACATCAAAAAAAATTCTCATCATACGTTTTAGTGCTATTGGTGATATTGTTCTCACCACACCCGTATTGCGTTGCATAGCACAACAACGTCCTGACATTGAAATTCATTATCTTACTAAACCTAATTTTGTTTTTATACTGCAAAACAATCCTTATATCTACCAAATACATAGCTTACAACAAAGCATTTGGGCTACTGTTCAACAATTGAAAGCTTATAACTTTGACTATATTATAGATTTACACCACAACCAACGCACTTTGCTGTTCAAATGCCTATTACGAAAATCCACCACTTCTTTTAACAAACTTAACTTTGAAAAGTTTTTAGCCACACAGTTTCATTACATTAACCGCCTACCAAATGTACATATTGTTGACCGTTATATGGTAGCAGTAGCATCTTTACAAGTTCGCAACGACCATGCTGGTTTAGATTATCACATTCCTGCTGACCAAGAAGTAGCTATTAGCGAACATTTTCCTGCTTTAAGAAACCAAAACTATATTGCTTTGGTCATTGGCGCAGCACATAGCACCAAGCGTTTGCCCACTGCACAACTCATTGAATTGGCTGCAAAAATACAATTAGCTGTAATAATTTTGGGTGGAAAAGATGACCTCCCAACGGCTGAAGCTATACATGCAGCATTGCCACATTTACACAACGCCTGTGGAAAGTTTAGCTTACATCAATCAGCTTCCATCGTTCGACAAGCGCATAAAGTTGTGGCGCATGATACTGGTTTGATGCACATTGCTGCTGCTTTTTGCCGCCCTATTGCTGTTATTTGGGGTAATACAATTCCCGAATTTGGCATGTATCCTTACTATCCCACTAATACTGCTGTACCTTACTTTTCGGCAGAAGTAAACAACTTATCTTGTCGTCCCTGTTCCAAGATAGGTTATAACAATTGCCCCAAAAAACATTTCCGCTGCATGACTGCACATGACTTGCAAGCTATTGCAACATGGGTGAACAGTTAATTAGATAGTTATTTTGAGGACTTTTATAACATAGTATAGCCCACCAATGTAAAATAATTGGTGGGCTATATTGTTGGTTGTTGATTGGTTGTATTTTGCGTGGCTATTGCTGTCGCTGTTGGGAGCTAATATCCCGCCTCATCCAATTGCTCTATCACCACAGCAATTTCGTCAAACAAACGAATACCTACTGCTTTTTCCATGCCACTTTCGAATGCAATAGCTGTTGGTTGGCATTGCTCAATGATAGACAAAATGTTAGCTTCGGTGAAAGGAAATTGCAAGATGACAGAGGCTTGTCGACACAACTGTACTACATCTTGCGGCAATAGTTGAGTGTCTATACCCAACTGCTCCCAGTATAGCGCGTTGGTTGCAAAATCTATCAGGAAATGGGCAATATATGGTTTTTGCGCAGCAATAATAATCGTTATATCTTCAAGAGATGTAGTGGGCTGCACAACTATTCGTCGGATAACGGTAGAAATGTTGCGCGACAATTGGTCAAATGGCAAGTCATTGTCGGTTTGTATGGTATCGAACGGCATAGCTTGCATCAGCTCGTTAATGGCTGTAATGGACATTTGTCCGCATTCCGCCACCAAACGTGGCCCTGACAACCAAGCACTAATGCTTTGCGCCGTAGTGGGTGTAATTGCAGATGGTTCTGCGGCATCGAAACAGAAACCCACCCACTCTGCAAATGTGGCGAAATAGCGTCCCGCCGAAAGGTCACACACGCTATTGGCTTTGATAGGAAACATAGTGGAATAAAAAAATGATGTGGTATGAAAAAAAAGACAGCTTTACTATTTGGAAATTCCAGAAAAACACCGTACCTTTGCGGCGTTTAAAAGGTGAAGAATTATTAATGATTGTATGCTATAGCGACTCCATAGCTCAGCTGGATAGAGCAACAGCCTTCTAAGCTGTGGGTCGTTGGTTCGAATCCAACTGGAGTCGCTGTAGTAGGAATTTCTGTCTTGTCGAGAGGCGAGGCAGAAATTTTTTTTTGTCTGTTTGTTTCGGTGTTTATTGCAGTTCCTTAAACGGTATTTTGACCTGCAAATCGCCTGCTTGTGGCGGCAGCAAGGTGCCGGACGGATAGCTAATGACAATGCCGTCGGGTGCGACATAGAAATCGGCGGACATTTTGAGCGGACGGCTCGATAAGGTGGCAGCGGCTTGTGGATAAGCGGCTGCTAATTTTTTGCCTGCTAATTTTTGGTATTGTGTTGCGGTCATAAAGTCGGTCAAGGCTAAGGCTTTGCCGGTTTGTAGCTGAAAAGATAGGTAGTGTGTGGTGCGCAAAGGATGTGCTGTGCCTTTTTGTTCGTAGTGTTCGAAGCCAATAGAGAGTTTTCCGTCTTGGTTATACAATACGCTGGGCTGCAAACGCACTTCCCACAAAGGGTTTTTAGCTTTGACGAAGGCTTGTCGTTGGTGTTCCCAAGCAGCGGCGAGAGTGTTTTGTCCGTTGGACAGGTAACGGCTCACGGCTTGTTCGATTTGTGGGTTGATTTGTGCGGCATAGCGGGCGGTGTCGGGCAGTTGTGGATAGATGACTTTCCAGTCGAAGCAGGTGCTGCCTTCGGTGTTGCAATTGCCTTGTCGTTGGATTTGGGCGTTGAGGAGCAAGGGCGTGCTGCCCGTATAGGACTCTTGTAGGCTGAAATTTTGGGCGGCGGCATTGGGCGCGGCGCTGTATTTGCCCGCTAAGGTGCGAGCATCAGTAAAGCGGACGGCGGAGATAGTGCCTGCGGCTTTGCCTTTGGCGTAGTCGCTTAACTGCCATTGTTCGGGTGTTTGGGTTTTGGCGAGCAAAACGGGTGCGTCTTTTGTCCGCAAATATGCCAATGCCTGCTCGTCGGTTTGTACCAAATCCATGGCGACGGCTTGCCCTGCTATTATGCCTACTAAGTGTTTGTAGAAATGCTTGGGTAAAGCAGTGGCGGCGGGTGCGACGGGCGACGGTGTGGTGGCAGGTGCTGGGGGCGGACTAACGGCTTGCGGCGGACGCTCAGTCTCTTGTTGACAAGCGACGCAGCAGGCGCAAAGTAGGTATATTAGGATTTTTTTGGTCATGGGGATTGGAAGAGTTTTCTTGTATCTTAATGTTTCGATGTAGCGTAACGTTTAGACCCCTATCCCACATCGAAACGGTTTTCTAATTTGTTGTTGCAAAGGTAGCTATATTTTTTGTTTTTCTTGCCTATTTTTATCTGCTACTTATTGCGGCGCACAAAGCTACTGCTAATGCTGCGGCTACTTTGGCATTATTGAAAACCAACTGTATATTGGTGTCCAAGCTTTTGCCTGCTGTAATTTTTTTGATTTCGGCTAACAAAAAAGGGGTAGTATCTTTGCCTTTGATGCCCAAAGCGGTGGCTTTTTGCAATGACTGTTCTATGCAATTAGAAATATAGTCAAAGTCCATGGCGTAGGCTTCAGGAACGGGATTGGCAACGACTACGCCACCTTTGAGGTTTAATGCCCATTTGGTGTGAATAAGGTCGGCTATGTTGGTGATGTCGTTGCTCCATTGGGGTAGCATTAGCCCGCTTTGGCGCGTATAAAAAGCGGGTAATTCGTTGGTTTGATAGCTTATGATAGGAACGCCTTGTGTTTCGAGGTATTCGAGCGTGAGTGGGAGGTCTAAGATAGATTTGGCACCCGCACAGACTACCGCAACGCTGGTGTTTGCCAATTCGGTGAGGTCGGCAGAAATGTCAAAAGTGGTCTCGGCTCCGCGATGTACGCCACCAATTCCGCCCGTAGCAAAGACTTTGATGCCTGCCATATTTGCAATAATCATGGTGGAGGCGACGGTGGTGGCTCCGTGTAGTTTTTGGGCAACAACCCAAGGCAGGTCGCGGCGGCTTACTTTCATAATGTTGTTCGCCTGCCCCATGAGTTCCAATTCTTCGTCGGATAAACCTACCTTTAGTTTGCCGTTAATGATGCCAATGGTGGCAGGAATAGCGCCGTTTTCGCGGACAATTTGCTCGCATTGCTTGGCGGTGGCTACATTCTGGGGATAGGGCATGCCGTGCGAAATGATGGTCGATTCGAGGGCAACGACGGCTTTGTTGGCAGCTAATGCTGCTTGAATGTCGGGTTTTATGTCAAGGTATTTTTCAAACATATTGCGTATTTTTTTATGATGTCTTGGATAAAAGAAAGATGGAGTTGGGGATTGACGGTATGTTGACTCATCAAAGCGGCAATAGACATGGCACTGGCAAAAATAGCGGCGTTGGATAGACTTTCTTGCTGCAAATGGGCATATACTAAACCTGCCATATAGGCATCGCCCGCGCCCGATGTGTTGACAACTGCAATGGAGGTGGGTGCCACAAAACCATATATTGCGGTATTGGCGTAGAAAGACCCGTCCTTGCCCAAAGTGATAATGATTTGTTGTGTGCCTTTGTTCATAAAATAGTCGCGCATTTGGAGCAATGCCTTAGTTGTGTGTCCCTCAATGCCCGACATGGCGGCGGCTTCGGTGAGGTTGGCTTTGAGGGTGTGGCATTTGCCTACAAAGTCTTTCACCTTTTGGGCTTTTGTAGCCGATACCACGTCTAAATAGATGGGAATGTGGGCAAAAGTGGTGCAAAGGTAATGCAGGCTATCCTCCCGAAGGTTGGCATCTGCGACAAGCAACGGAAAATCGTTGATAATGGAGGCTTTGCTTGCCAAATAGGTAGGGTTTATGTGGTCGATAATGGCTGTATTGACAATGGCTACGGCTAAGTCTCTTTGGTCGTTGTTGATAGCCAAATATAAGGCACTCGGCGCATCGGCGGGACAAACGCTATGCTCAATATTGAGGCGTGCTTGCTGACACCGCTCCCGCAAAATTTGTCCCCAAACGTCATTGCCTATAGCCGAAAGTAGGTGCGTATCGACCTGAAGCAAAGCCAAATTTTCGGCTATGTTTCGTGCTACGCCGCCCGCTGTCAAATAGATATACCCTGGGTTAGAGTCGTTGGGGAGCAGTTGGCTTATTGGATAGCCTGTAATATCGAGTATTGAAGCGCCAATGACTAATACTTTATGTGGTGTCATGCTTTTTGTTTAGCCGCAAAGGTACGCCAAATTTGTGGGAATTGGTTCGTATGGTTTTATTTTATGTAAGCAACCACATAAGGACACATAAGTTAGCAAT
>JAEUUX010000139.1 GCA_016787295.1 Chitinophagales bacterium | reverse complement strand
ATGATTAACACAAAACGACGGTCAGATTTGAGGCTTTCGATGGCTTGAAAAACATCTGAAATAGCTAAACCCGAAAAGTCTATATCCCAATACTTTTTGAGACTATAGGATAATCTATTGAGGAAAGAACTTTCGGCTTGGCTGTGGTAATTCTCAAAATTAACTTGCGCCACTTCGTAGCCCTCACGCTGCAAACGCTCGGCTAACTGTCTAAAGTACGTACTTTTGCCCGTTTGACGCGGTGCCCAAATGGTAAAGTAGCGCTCTTTTTGCACAAAGTTCATGCCTTGTTGCAAATACTGCTCCCGAACAAGCGTATAATGGCGGTCGGGAAGGTTGGGACCAGAGGTGTTAAATTCTTTCATGGGACTTGTATTCAGTGAACTTTGGTGTTATACTTCGCAAATGTTTAATCTTTTTTGACACAAAGCAATGGCTTCTTGCGATTCGTCTATGCCAATCCAATGACGGTTGAGCTGTTGTGCTACGGCTAAGGAGGTACCGCTACCTGCAAAAGGGTCGAGCAATACATCTCCCTCGCGGCTCGCTGCCAACAAGAGGCGTTGTAGTAATTTTTCGGGTTTCTGTGTAGGATAGTGCCAACTCTCGCGGCTGTTCCCTTGAACAGGGTGAATATCTGTCCAGACGTTGCCCGGATTTTTGCCATCTTGTTCTGTGAGTTGGGTTTTGTATCGAGCTTCGCCGCGCTGCGAGCGAGCAATGGTTTCTGGGCTATAGGGTGTTTTGATAGCGGCTAAATCAAAATGATATTTGTTAGGATTCTTGGCGTACCAATAAATGGTATCATACTTGCGTCCCCAATTTCTTTGGGCGCTGCTACCCATAACATAATGCCATACGATTTGGTTCAGGTAGTTATGATAGCCAAATATTTTGTCTAATATCTCTACTCTGATGTAAGCATCGGCGTGCCAATCGCAATGTAGATAGATGGTAGCGGTGGGTTTCATCAATTTGTGAATGGCTGCTACACGTTCATACAACCAGCGAATATAGGTGGACAGGTTTTGCCATTCATCAGAAAAATGATGTTGGGCGGTACTGTGGGTTCTATTCGTAAAAAAAGGTGGGTCGAGATATACCACATCAATAGATTCGGGTGGTAGTTGCTGTAGTACCATTAAATTATCGGAACAAAAAAGTTGGTTGGCGGGCATGATGGTACAAGTATTAAAATTGTTGGCAATCTCCTAAGAAACTGCCAACAATTGAGGTGGAAAAGCAATATTTATCAAATAAAACAAAACATGCAATTGCCATTTTTTTGTTGTAAGAAATGGAATTTATTGTTTTTTTATTCCTTTTGCAAAAAAGATAGCATTAGTACAAAACGGCAATTATATTTCGCGTGTTGGGTCGAAAGCTTCTAATAAATCAGCAACCCGTTTGAGAAAAGAACCGCCGAGTGCGCCGTCAATGATTCGATGATCATACGACATAGACATAAACATTTTGTGGCGAATGGCAATGACATCACCAAACTCAGTTTCTAATACGGCAGGTTTTTTCTGTATACTACCTGTTGCCAATATGGCGACTTGTGGTTGATTGATGATAGGTGTTCCCATCAAACTGCCAAACGAACCCACGTTGGAAAGTGTAAATGTTCCGCCTTGCGTTTCGTCGGGTTTGAGTTGTCCTGCTTTGGCTCGTTTTGCCAAATCGTTAACCTCTTTGGTCAATCCGATTAGGTTTTTGTGGTCGGCATTTTTCAAGACGGGAACAATCAAATTGCCCGAAGGTGTAGCGGCTGCCATACCGATATTAATGTTTTTTCGGACAATAATATTAGTGCCATCAACAGACGAATTGATGAGCGGAAAAGCCTTAATAGCTTTTACCACTGCCTCGATGAACAAAGGCGTGAAAGTTATGCTTTCTCCTTCGCGCTTTTGGAATGTTGCCTTGATGCGGTTTCGCCACAATACCATATTGGTCACATCAACTTCTACGAAAGATGTAACATGAGGCGAAACATGTTTGGACATGACCATGTGGTCGGCAATCAAGCGACGCATTCTATCCATTTCGATAATTTCGTCTTGCGCTCCCGCCACGACCAAAGGCGCTTTAATAGTTGGCAAAGAGGCTGTTTGAGGTGTGACTTTGGTCTCGACAACCGGACGCACTACCTCTTGCTGTACTTGCGGCGCGGGAACCACTACTGTTATGGTCTCTTGTGTTGGGGTGCTTTTTCGGTTGTTGATATACTGAACCATATCTTTTTTGGTCACACGTCCGTCTTGTCCTGTTCCGTCTATGCGTGCCAATTCCTCTGCTCCAATACCCTCTTCGCGCGCCATGTTTAGCACCAAAGGTGAATAGAAGCGTTCATCTTTTGGGTTGCTTGTGCTACTTGTTTGCACAGCATTGGTAGCAGGAATTTTCTCGACAGTGGAAACTGTGGTTGCTATTACAGTAGCCGTCGACTCGTTACTACTCGATGTTTCTATCTGTGCGATGGGCGTAAGAATGCCCACAACAGCATCTACGGGATATAAAATTTTGACCAAACGTCCTGCGTAAGGCGAAGGAACATCGGAATCGACTTTATCCGTCGCCACGCGAAGTACCGATTCTTCTTCTTCGATGTGGTCGCCTTCTTTCTTTAACCACTCTAAAATGGTTGCTTCTGTTACACTTTCGCCCAATTTGGGCATTAAGAGTTCGACAAGTGCCATATTTTTGATGTTTTTATGGTATTTGATGTGTGGATATTATAGGGATAGTGTTGTTATAGACAAGTATCAAATATACTGCTATTGTGTAGTTGTTTGAATATTGAGTATAGTTTCAAAAATAGCACCTATTTGTTGCAAACGGCTTTCGGTGACTTTAATGGCTGCAACACTTTGGTCGATGCCAATCCAATGTCGTCCCAATTTGTCGGCAACGGCAAGGGTTGTGCCTCCACCTACAAAAGGATCGAGAACAGTATCGCCCTCATTAGAAGCGGTAAAAATCAGTTTGTGTAATAGTTCTTCGGGTTTCTGGGTGGGATAGCCTATACGTTCGTTCGATTGAGAATTGAGAATAGGTATTTCCAACACGTCAGGCGGGGCAACTTTGGGAGTTGCTGCTTCACGATAGACTATCCGTGCGTTGGGGTCTATTTTTTTACAGTTTTTTTCAAACTTGGCTCGGTCATAGACAATGTATTGTTTTCGTCTGCCACCTTCATATCGGACTGTATTGGTATGCCATCCCATGTCCATACGCTTGAGAGTATACTCCGACGGAAGTGTTTCACTTTGGTTAAAGGTCTTGTATTGTGATGATTTGGCATACCAAAATATCAGGTCGTGCATATTTTGAAAACTACTTGAGGAGTTAGTCCAACGCCTATAAAACCAAACTATTTCGTTTCTAAAATTGTTGGTTCCAAATATAGGGTCTAAAATAAACACTCTAATATATGCGTTGGCATGCCAGTCACAATGCAGGAAAATACTACCTGTAGGTTTCAAAATACGGTGCATTTCCACTACGCGCTCTTTTAGCCAAGCAATGTAATGATCTATGCCACCGCTAAAACGGTCTTCAAAACTGCGCACCTCTCCTTTGTCTCCCCAAACAACATCATATGTGCGGTTACTGAAGAAAGGTGGGTCTAAGTATATCAAATCTACCGTTTCGCTTTCCATTTGGCGCAAGATTTCTACATTATCGCCAAGAATTAGTTGGTTCATTGCTTATTTCGCGAGATGATACAATAAGATATTATGATAGGCAGGAGGTTGTTCGTTAATTATTGTACTGCCCAAAAACCGCTCAAAGGTACGACTTTTTACGATATTTTTTGTCTATTGCACACATTTTAACAAGCAAAGTTGCGCAAGTTGGGGTATAGGCAACGACGAAAAGCGGTTATCTATGTGTTAGACAACCGCTTTTTGTCGTTTAAATAGTTAGTGCTGTTATTAGTGTAGCACTTCTAATTGATAAGTTATGACTTGCCCTTGTTCTGTTTGGGCTTTTAACCAATACAAACCACTTGGCAATTGTTGAGCATTGAACTCAAAATTGTAGGTATTGCCTTTTTCGGTCATTCCGTCAAAGACTGTAGCTATTTTGCGTCCTAATATGTCATACATACCAATTTGTGTTTGTCCATTGGCAGAAGCCGTGAATTGGATTTGGGTGGTTTCGTTCAATGGATTTGGTTGAGCTGTGATGACAGCATCAACTATTTCGTCGGTTTTGAAACCGCAATTAATAACGTTAAGATAAAAAGAGAGCGTTTCTGTACAGCCATAACCATCTGTAAGATGTACTGTATATGTACCAGCATAAGAACTCGATGATACCGTAAATCCGACATAGGCACTATTGGCAGTAACCCCATTTGGTGCTATCCATTGTACCGACTCGACTCCTTCATTGCCACTATCGTTATTGTCTGCATATAATTCTAAATAATCCCAACGACAGATAGAATAAGTACCATTGTTATTTTCCCACGCATCGCCATACACCGAAACTTCCCCATGCACTTGATTAACCCAAGTATATAGACTACTCGTTGCGGTACAACCGTTGGTACTGGTGGCATTAATAGACCATGTCCCTTGATAAAGGTCTGTTGCATTGGGGAAAGAAGGATTAACAACATTTGATGTAACGCCGTTTAATGACCATGTAATATTGCTAAGGGTTCCTCCTGATGGATTGGCAGACATATTAAGTGTTGCTCCATCACATACTACTTCGTTGTAACTGGGAGCCAAGGAGAACGTTTCCACAACCACATTGGTAGAGGCAGTTGTTGTGCTACCATTGGAGAAAGTAACAGTAACGGTATAAACACCCGCTCGTGTGGCAGTCATGCTGGTTCGTGTGGGGTTTTGTGTAGTAGCGGTGAAAGAAGCAGGACCGCTCCAAGCATAAGCAACAGCAGTACCCGTTACAGTGGCGGTCAGTTGTAATGTACCTCCCGAACAAATAGGGCTATTGCTTGTAGCAATAACGCCTTGTGTGGTTACTGATACGTTAACAGTAGCTGTGCCTGTACAAGCAGTAGCGTTGGTTATGGTCACAGTATAAGTTCCTGCCATAACGGTAGTAGCGTTGGTGAGCGATGGATTTTGGGTGTTTGCCGTAAAGCCATTGGGACCTACCCAACTATAGCTCGTCCCACCGCTCGCCGATAAATTGAGCGTACCTCCAATACCTACCGGGCTGTTGCTTGTGGCAGTAGCACTAACCGTTGCTACAGTAACGTTAGTAGTAGCCGTTGCAGTACAAGTATTGGCATTGGTTACAGTCACGGTATAAGTGCCTGACATGGCTGTGGTAGCATTGCTGCGTGTTGGATTTTGGGCATTTGCTGTAAAGCTACTTGGACCAATCCAAGAGTAACTTGTGCCTTCGCTCGCACTCAAAGCGATGGTACCACCCGGACAAACTGCCCCACCATTGCTGGCTGAAGCTGTAGCCGTATTTACTGTGACTACTGTGGTAGCCGTGCCCGAACAACCGCCGCTGGTGCTAACTGTTACGGTATACGTCCCTGCCATAGCTGTGGTGGCGTTGCTGCGTGTTGGATTTTGTGATGTAGCTGTATAGGAGTTAGGACCTGTCCAACTATAACTTGTTCCGCCGCTGGCAGATAAATTGAGTGTTCCGCCTACACAAATAGGACTATTATTGGTGGCAGTAATGTTGTTGGCACTATTGATAGTGACACTAACACTTGCCGTAGTCGTACAACCTGTGCTATTAGATACCGTCACAGTATAAATTCCTGTTGCAACGGCAGTAGTAGCAGAGATAGTTGGGTTTTGGGTACTGGAACTAAAACCGTTGGGACCCGACCATGTATAATTGCTTGGAACAGCGATACAACTGATATTGTCTAACGCAAAATTATTACCCGACGTGCCTGATATTTCGTTATCCCAAATAGAAATAACCACAGATGTAGCACTGCCCGAATTAAAAGTAGCAGACATGGGTAGCCATTGGCAAGGTGAAGTACCCACGTTAAGCTCGTTGCCCACTTGTGCTGTTCCTACTTTGAAAATCAAACGAGCCGGTGTTCCATTGTAAACACTCATGGCATACGCAGACAATTGGTAGTTGGTGTTGGGCGTGACAGCAATGGTTTGATACCACACGCGTTTGCCTGATGTGGTAGCACCATCTGCCACCAACATTCTGCCACTACCACCATAACCCGTACAATTAGAAAAGAAACCGTACCATGAATTAGGATTGGTTACAATGCCATATTGTCCTGCGGAGGTTCGGGAGTTGGTAAAAGTATAATCGGAACTAAAGCCCGTGTTGCCTGATTCAAAAGTGCTATTAGCCACTAAATTGGCTCCACCTGATGCTGTTGCAATAAGATTCAGTGTAGCACCTGCACACAACGGACTATTGCTTGAGGCAGTAGCAGTTAAGGTGGCTGTTCCGATGGTAACAGTAGTAGTAGCTGTACCTGTGCAACCTGTGTTGTTGGTAACAGTTACTGTATAGGTACCGCCCACTGAAACAGCAGGATTTACGGCTGTAGAAGAGAAGCTATTAGGTCCTGCCCAAGCATAACTTACGCCTCCTGTGGCACTCAACGTTGCTCCGCCACAATTGGGCGTATTGCTGGCAGTAGCGGTAACAGTCGTTACGGTCACAACCGTTGTGGCTGTAGCTGTGCAACTTCCCGAAGTAACGGTCACGGTATAAGTGCCCGCTTTGGTGCTGGTGGCGTTGGTGATAGTCGGATTTTGCAAGGTAGAAGTGAAACTATTAGGTCCTGCCCAAGCATAGGAACTACCACCACTCGCAGATAAATTGATAGTTGCTCCTCTACAAACAGGACTGTTGGAGGCGGCAGTAGCAGTAATACCACCTACTGTGGCTGTTATGGACGAAACGGTAGAGCAACCATTAAGCGTAATTGTTACACTATAGACACCGCTATTAGCTGATGTTGCATTGGTAATAGTGGGATTTTTTAGGGTAGATGTAAAGTTGTTGGGACCTGACCATGTGTAGGTAGAACCTGTCTGCACGCCTGTTACATTGAAACCTAAAGTGTTACCCGGACAAATAGGGCTGTTAGAGGCGGCGGTACCAGTCGGAATAGTGCCAAGGGTGGCAGTAGTGGTAGCCGTTTTGCTACATCCGTCGCTATTAGTAATGGTTACTGTATAGGTGCCTGCTACGGTCACAGTTGGGTTTTGAGTAGTAGAGGCAAAACCATTTGGACCTGCCCAAGCATAGGAAACACCACCGCTTGCTGCCAAATTAGCACTACCGCAAGCAGGTGTGCTTGTTGCTGTGGTTGTAAAATTATTCACTACCACCTGTACAGTTAAAGTAGATGTACAACCGCCAGAAGTAACTGTTACGGTATATGTACCTGCTTTGGCGCTGGTAGCATTGGTCACAGTCGGATTTTGCAAGGTAGAAGTAAAGCTATTGGGTCCTGCCCAAGCGTAAGTTGTTCCACCATTAGCAAAAAGATTAATAGTGGCACCAGGACAAACGGGGCTGTTGGAAGAAGCAGAAGGCACAATATCTCCTACCGTCACCTCGACACTTGATACAGTTGTACAACCATTGAAAGTGATAGTTACAGTATACACACCGCCATTGATAGCGGTAGCACCACTAATAGAAGGGCTTTTTAAAGTAGAGAAAAAGTTGTTGGGTCCCGACCAGATGTAGGTAGATGCTGTTTGACTATTATTGACACTTAGTTGTAAGGTACTGTTTAAACAAACAGGACTATTGGATATGGCAGTTCCTATAGGTTGTGTAATAGTAATGCCTATACTTGCTGTTGCAGTACAACCAAGACTATTAGTGACAATAACCACATAAGTTCCTGACTGATTCGGTTGTGCGTTGGTAATAGTTGGCTGTTGTTGTGTGCTGCTAAAACTATTGGGACCTGACCATGCGTAAGTCACACCACTAATTGTAGAAGATGCATTTAAGGTAACACTTTCTCCAATACAGATATTGCCGCCGCTGGTAGCATTGGCTGTGGCATTGACGGAACTTATCGAAACGATGGTATTGGCTACAGCAGTACAACCACTTGCGGCTGTAATAGTAACCGAATAAATACCGGTTTGTGCTACATCTAAGGAGGAAATGGTAGGATTTTGGAGGGCAGAGGTGAAACCACTTGGACCGCTCCAATTATACGAACTACCACCTGTTGCACTCAAAGTAATGGGAGCGAATCTACATACGGGACCATTGTTGGTTGCGCTAAATGTTTCAGTACCAATTTGCACATTGACACTCGAAGTAGCAGTACAAGTATTTACAGCCGTAATAGTAACGGTATAAACACCAGCATTGATAGTTGTGACATTGCTAATGCTTGGATTTTGGAGGTTAGAAGTAAAGTTGTTGGGACCACTCCAACTGAATGTTCCTGTTCCGACAGCATTGAGTTGCAAGGTAGCTCCTGTACACAACGGACTATTAGAAGATGTTGTGACCGATGCTGTTCCTACGTTAAGAGTGGCAGTAGCTGTTGTGCTACAGCCGCTTATAGTAGTTGTAACGGTAACAGTATAAGTACCTGCTTGTGTTGTTTGTACATTCGTAAGACTAATATTTTGGGTTGTAGCACTATAGTTATTGGTACCACTCCAGGCGTAAGTTACACCTGCTGTGGTACTATTGGCGGTTATAGTAGCATTGCTACCTTGGCAAACCGATACATTACCACCTGTCGAAGCATTGGGCAAAGTATTTACGACAACTTTGGTTGTGGCAGTGCCTGTACAGCCATTAGCATTGGTGACTGTAACGGTGTATACTCCTGCTTTACTTGTTGTTGCACTATTAATAATAGGATTTTGAGTAGTTGATGTATAGCTATTTGGACCACTCCAGCTATAACCTACTCCTGCATTATTCACTAACAAACTAATAGGCATTCCAACACAATAGGGTCCTGTATTACTGGCTGTAGCAGAGACAGTACTCAAACTCACCATTACAGTAGCTGTGGCTGTACAACCCGATGAAGTGGTGACAGTCACAGTATAAGTGCCTGTTTTGGCTGCTGTAGCATTAGTGATAGTCGGATTTTGCAGATTTGAAAGAAAACTATTGGGACCACTCCAAGCATATGTACTGCCTCCTGTTGCTTGCAAATTGATAGTTCCGCCGAGACAAGGACTATTGGCTGTGGCAGTAGCTGTTACATCAATATTGGATACGGTTGTTGTAGCAGTGGCTGTGCAACCTGCTGAATTGGTTACAGTAACGGTATAGACACCTGTTTTAGAGCCATTTACGCTAGTAATGGTTGGTGTTTGCGAAGTAGAAGTAAAACCACTAGGACCACTCCACGCATAAATTGTTCCGCCCGCAGCGCTTAGGAGTACATCTCCATTCAAACAAACTGGCGAATTGTTTGAAGCATTTGCGTTAACGGTATTGATGGTTACAACGGTCGCGGCAGTTGCTGTACAAGTTGTTCCGCCTGATGTACCTGTTACGGTCACTATATAAGTACCTGTGTTGGCAGATGATATATTATTAATAGTAGGATTTTGTAAAGTAGAACTAAAACCATTGGGACCGCTCCATGCGTAACTTGTTCCACCACTTGCGGACAGTGACACACTATTACCCACACAAATAGGGCTGTTGTTGGAAGCTGTGGCAGCAAGTCCCAAAGTTGCGACTGTATAGGAAGCGTGGTTCGTACAACCTGCTTGGGTAACAGTAACACTATAGGTGCCAGTATTTACGATATTAATAGTTTGAGTAGTTGCACCATTCGACCAGCTATAGGTTTGTCCTGCCGCGCCTGTTCCTGCGCTTAGGATAGGTGCGCCGCAACCTGTTTGGACATTGGAGATAGCTGCGCTTGGTGCTGCATTGACCGTCAGAGTAACTGGCGTTTGGCTACTTTCACAGCCCGTACTGTTTCGTTGGCTCACATAATAGGTATATGTACCAGCAGTAGTAATAGTGGGTGTATAGGTTGTGGCAGTACTATTTTGTGCTAATGTAGTGGTACTATTGGGACCATACCATAATATATTAGCTCCGCTTATGCCTACAGCAGTCAAAGTAGTATTGCCACCTTGACAGATAGTTTTGTTGGTAGAAGTTGGAGCTGTTACGGGAGCTGATATTTGGAACTGAACAGCATTACCGATATTACAAGCTCTTTCAAAATTGGGGAAGGTAACTTCGGCAATAGCTGGATATGTCACACTAATAGACACGGTGAAACTCGCAGTAAGGTTGCCACCATTGCCAAATACCCAAAAACAAAAACCTGTTGCAGGGTCAAAATCGGGCATTTGGGTTTGTGTGAATGTATAAGTACCTACACCTTGATTGCCATTGTTGTTGAGGGTGGCACTAGTATATAGACGTGGTGTGGTACTACTACAATTATTAGCGGGGTGAAAGTCAAAGCCAATATCTGTTCTATTGGAAGAAGTGACATTGATGGTAATAGTGAAAGTGGGTGCGCCGCGCGGGTTACAAGGGTCGGGAGCAGGCACGCCCGCCAATGCACCCGAATTGTAGCGATGGGCGCTAAATCCGTTGAAAGTACCAGTGGAGGTATTACCTGTATTGTCGGTCAGCACAACGGCTGGAACGGCTGCTTTGTATTTGCGCGAAACAAAAGGTGTTAGATAATAAGTACCTGCGCTTAAGGAAGAGCAATTGTTCGAAAAGTTGAGAGAAGCCGTAGTGCCTGCATTGGTAATGCTGTTCGAATTTTGGATAACATTAGCAATTTGCGTAGCTGTAAGCGCATTAAATGCGGCTTGGGCAGCGGCATAGCTACTAAAAGGTGTGGTAGTGCGCCACCAAGCAATAGTTTGGTTACAAGTATCTATATTCACAGTATTGCTCACAAAAGTTGTTGCCTCTCCACAACACAAATTGGCATCGCCTACGGTAGCAGTACCGGGACGTGCCACAATACTGATAGTCACTTGACGGCGACAGGCAGGTGATTGGAATGCATTGATGTCTTCTATCCAATAATCCTGTGTTCCAATAAGGTTAGTGTTGAGTTGTCCTGTGCCTGTGCCTGCTGTGGGTGTAAAAGTACTACCAGTTCCCAAAGCTGTGCCGCCTGTGGCATCTGCATACCATTTGTAGCAGCCACTTTTGGCAGTGAAAGTGGGTGGAACATCTCCTACACAAATTTCTTTATAGGGAGAATCGGTAGCGTTGAGTTGTGTGCTATTGAAATCGTTGGTAACATCGGCATAACACAAATTATTGCGGCAAGTGAATAGTGTTTCATATATTTTTCGGAATTGGCAGGGTGAAAAAGCCGTTCGACAATTACCAATTTGGTTATAACTCATAATATTTTTCTCCAAAATGGTAGAAATTCCAGTTCCTATATCTACACCTGCACTGGGATTGATGGTTAAACTACCGCCACTGTTCATGCAAGAATAACCCGATTCGTTGAAATCACAACCACCAATAACAAAACAAGCACCACCACCACAAGTTGACGAACAAGTGGTAGCAAAGTTGGGGTCGGGCCATGTGTCGCAAATACCGTCACCTGTGGTTAGGCAGTCACAATTATCCAGCAAACCGTTGGGTGTGCCATTGGCTTCACCTCCTGCGGTCAGGCTTGGCAAGTTGCGGTGGGTGTGGAACAAGCCAAAGTAGTGTCCTAATTCATGGGCAACAATGGCAGTATTGACCGCCGCATAACGCATAATAGAAAAATCGCGGCTGGGCGGGTAATAGGCATAGCCCAACGATCCGCAGCAATCGTGGTCGCCAGCAAAACCTCCTACAAAATATAGATTAATGACGTTGGGCGTATCATAGGCAGCCGTTTGGTTTTCGTCATTTTGTCCATTTTCGGGGTCGTTCGTGTTGGCATAGAAATTGTAGATATCGGGGCTGTTAATGCGTTGTCGTGGTTTGCATTCATAAAATTGCATATTAGCATTGCCATAAATACTGTTTAAGTCGGCTAACATCGCATCGATATCCACATCGGGCAAAGCCACAAAGCCTGTGCCATTGAGGTAGTTGGAGCCTGTCCAAGCAGTGTTCTCAAAGATAGTGATGGCAATTGGAACACGAAAATTGCCACACGCAGGTTGGTTGAGAGCAGGAATATTACACGCTGCATCACGATTGGAGGGCAAGCCTACGGAAGGACTCCAACAGTTAGTGCCATAGCCATTGTCTATAACACCACAGTTAGCTGCCCGTGCTGTATTCTCTAAAGCATCGCCCTCGGGTTCGGCACAGGAGATACCTTCAAATTGTCCATTAGCTATACGGTTCTGCACAGCTTGTTGATAGGCAGCAAGATTAGATGGAAGGTAAGCAGCAGATTTAGTACTAGATTGGGAGAACAGATAGTTGGAAAATAAGAGTGAAAAGGTGACTGTAAGCACACTTAACCAAGTAAACTTACTCATAGATAAAAGATTTATTAGTGGATTATTATCGTGAAATTGGTTAGAAAAACGGTACTACAACATTTTTTGTGGGTACGAATAAAATGGTCACAATTTTGCGAAACCTTGAAGTGTTATTCTTTTAAATTCGAATAGAGAATATGTTGCAGTCCCCCTCAACAAGTTATACGAAGAGAGTGTATAACTTGTTGGCACATTAGTAATTAACAGCAAAATTTTGATGGGAAATAAGAAATAAACAGAAAAAAATTAGCGAAGATAGGAAAAGACGAAAACATAGGGGGAGGTTTCGTCATGGTGGTTAAGGTAAAATAATAAGTTAAACCGCAATTGACCAACAAATTTACGACTTTATAGTTTTCTATGCAAGTGTTCATGTTAAAAAAAAACACTATTAGCAAAAGTTTGACTTTTTAATGACAATACAGCTATTTTGGCAGTCTGAATAGATTTGTACTACCCAATCATGCAAGACAAGATGCAAGTTAAAGAATAGGCAGATGTGTATAGCAAAAAAAGTTCCAATAATAACAAGATTATGTTATTACTGGAACTTTAGAACAAGTATTTGAACAATACTGAAACGCAATGCAAGCTAAAATAAGTGCATGTCTATATGTACAATTAAATCAAAGAAAGTAGGTTGGGGCAGAAAAAGGCAACATATTAGGTAAATCCTAATAAAATATTTTTATCATTTCACAGGGCAAGAAATCCACATTTTGCCCAAATATGCACAAAATTTGAGTTTTTTTATCATATTTTGACAAAAGGCTTGGTTAGCACCGCCAAAGTTCATACCTTGCAGCCGTTTTGAGCAACATGCCCATTTTTTTATCCATTTTATTAATTCTACAACTTCTAATAAAAAATTTTAAACTTCTATTCTGTTGATTAATTTTTTTTCAACGTTCTTCATTTTTTAAGTTAAAAAACTGTTTAGCATGAAGTATTATTACTTATTTTGCTCAACACTACTAACTATCTGTTCGCTCTTTTTCTTATCTTTGACTCATTCATCTATCTCCTCGAACATGGCTGTTGGTACTGGTGTTGCCTCTTACTATTCTGATGTTTTTCATGGTAAAAAAACAGCTTGTGGCGAAGTTTATGACAAAAATAAACTAACTGCCGCCCATCGAACTTTACCTATTGGCACAAAAATCAAAATCACGCGTTTGGATAATGCCAAATCTGTTGTAGTGCGTATTAATGATCGAGGTCCTTGGTCTCATGGACGCATATTAGACATGTCGCGAGCCGCTGCCGAAAAAATTGGTCTTACCCGCGCAGGCAAAGCTCAAGTAAAGTTCGAAGTTATTGATAACAGTAATGGTGTTTCTCTCACCGAAGAGAATATCGATGAACTGTTTGCTATCTTAGACAGCGAAACATTTTAACTTATAGACGGCATTTTGACAAATGGTCAAAGTGCCGTTTTTGTTTTTTGTCAAATAGTAAAAAAAATGAAAAATTTTGCTTTTCTTTCGCCTAAGTGTGACTAAAATTTGCTACCTTTGTACCCAAAATAAAAAACATGAATAAAATAAACACCTTTTTGCAAAAACCATCGGCTTTTTGGATTATTTTATTGGCAGTAGTTGCCCTCACACGCCTCGTTCCGCATATCCCCAACGTTAGCCCTGTTGCTGCTATGGCATTATTTGGCGGCTGTTATTTTACTAACCGTCGCTGGGCATTTGCTTTACCCATTGCCATTCTTTTTGTCAGCGACTTGCTGCTTCATGTTGGTTATTTGTTGGGCTGGCGTGCCTTTACAGGTTTTTATGACATTTTGCCTTATGTATATGGTAGTATGTTGTTCATCACAGCTATTGGCATTTTGTTACAAAAATACCGCCACCCCGCCTATCTTATTGGTGCGAGCATAACAAGTTCGGTATTGTTTTTCCTTATCACAAATTTTGGCGTATGGTGGAATTGGATGCGCGACACCAGCACCTTGGCGCAATGTTATGTACAAGCCATTCCGTTTTTCCGCAATACCCTGCTCGGCGATTTATTGTATGTGGGCGTATTGTTTGGTGTAGCTGCTTGGGTAAGCAAAAAATATCCTTCTTTGGCAACACTCAAATAGTAATTCTTGTATGCTATAAAACCCCAAAATAGCAATGAAAAAAACAACAATTACCAACATTACAACCTTATGTGTAGTGTTGGTAGGTGGTTTGGTGGCAAACTGCTCCTGTAGCAACAATGGCGCTACTATTAGCCCAACAACCTCGCCACCTCCCGACAGCATCACTGTACAAAAACCCAAATTTGCTCACTTAGGGCGAATACCATTTGAGCAATGGAAAGACGAAACCAAATATGTGCTGAGTATGCTAGATGATACAGTAGGCTTAAGTACCAACAATCAGTTTATGTTGGTGAAAAAAATAAGCAGGAAACAAGGTGAATTAATAAAAGCTTACGCACAAATGTACAAAGGGGTCGAAGTGCTTGGGGGAGGAGGAAATTTAATTTTTGAACAAGATACATTATTTTCTAAAACAGAACATTTCTATAAAATTTCTTTAGACGTAACGCCGAGCATTAGTGAAGCTCAAGCCTTGGCTGCTATACAGGCTGATGAAACAAGTCTTGCCAAAAATGGCAAATTATGTCAAAAAGATGGTTTAGTAATTATCTCTGTATATCCTCAAGAACCGTATGATTTTCACTTGTGTTGGACTTTTATCTTCCAATATTACAACGTTTATGTAGATGCACATACAGGGAAAATTGTTAAAAGTCTGTTAACCGTTCATAATTAAATACACCTACTTTCCGCAATACAAAGCAATAACCATGAGAAAAAGCGCTTCTTTGTTCCTATTTCTATCCACCATTTGGGTCAGTTGTGTTCATAATTCTCCTAACTTGGAAACCACTAACAAGGACGTTTGTGCTGCTATAACTGAAAAAGTCCAGCAATTTTATGCTTTTCAATATACTTGTGTAACCAATTCCACACATCACAAACAAATAATGGTACCAAACATCTTTTCGTCTGATGAAATTAAAGAAGCGGCATTTTTTAAACTACTATGTACAGCAGTTCCGTATGGAGTAGATTTTCAACAAAACATTCATATAGATGAAGAATCCATTACACATATTAATGATTCCACTTGAACAGTAGTAGCGTCCAACAACTTGTCGCACAGCTCTACTTATGCTCCTTCAAATTATGCTTTGTTGCTTTTTGCAAATAATCGGTCGTATGATGGCAGAGAGTGTATTTTTTATGTGGTTCGTCGTAAAGAAGAATGGTTGATATGCAATATACAAACACTATTTTCTTACAAAAAATCGGACAATCTTTATCCTACTGTTATTATTTTTCCTTTTTTAACCACAGAAAACCAACTTTTAGCAAAAATACAGGATAACCCGATGCCCAACAGCGAATATGAACTACAAAAAATCTTGTTTGAATACTATCTAAATCGCATAGATAACAACGAATTTGAGCAAAAAGTTCAACAGTGGCGCGACAGGTTTAATACCCCTTCCGCTATTCCTATTCCATTAATAAAACCAACAAAATAATATCAAAATAATATTCTCCAAAAAATGAAAAAACAATTACTTTCGTTTTTCCTATTGCTCTTCGCTGCCATTCCTCTTATGGCGCAAGACCCTTGTACTTCTTATGCAGGAGGTCCTTATACTGACCAAGGCATTGACTTAGCAGGTTGTGATGGTGAGTCTGTTTCGGCTCCTTATGCTGCTTGGCTCAACGAAGTCTACTTCAGCGAAGTAGTAGCAGGTGGCAACTATACCTTTAGTATATGTGATGGCTATAGCGCAACAGCTTGGGGCGCTCCTGCGGTCATTACTGTTATCTTAAATGGAGAACCTGCTAGTGGTACAGTAACAGGCGGCACTGTTTTAGCAACTGTAGAGGGTTGTGAAGTAAGTTTTGACGTAGCAGAAGCTGGTGTAGCTTTTTTTGTTATCTCTACAGCTAATGACTGTGGTGGAACTGTGCAACAAACAGACAATGGCGTTCCTACTATTACAACCAATTCGGGTGTACCTTGTGTGGTAGTAGAATGTGCTGATGCTTCAGCAGGTACGGCATCAGGAACAGCAGATATTTGTTTTGGACAACTAACAGATATGGTTGTAGAAAATGTTGTTATTCCTAATGCGAGTGCTAATACAAGTGGTTTTGTTTGGGTGGTGAGTTTAGAAGATATTTCGGGTTCAGCAAGTCCCAATACAGAAACTTCTTTTGCAGGAAATTTCCCCATCTTGGCTACTCCTCCTGCACAAGCCTTGGGTTTCGTGAACGATGGCACACAACTTCCTGCGGGAACTTACTACTTCACGCCTGTAGTATTTGACAATGCCACTGGCGGTCCTGCTTTTGCAGATTTAGCCCTTGACCCCGATTGTACTTTCACTGGCACCTCTGTAGCGGTAACTTTCTATGCCGAAAATGACCCTGCTTGCGACACAGGTTGTCCACAAGTAACCGTGGCGGTATCTGATTGCGAAGATGGTATGTTTTATGCCAACATTAGTACTATATCTATGAGTAATCTCACTACTTTTCATGTAATGGACGACCAAGGCAATATGACCAATATCACCTCAACAGGTTTGACACAACTCGGTCCTTACGCTGACGGAACCACTGTCAATATAGCTATTGCTTCGGGTGATGCCAACTGTGAAACTACCGTAACTGTTACAGGTGTTTGTCCTCCTGCGTGTGATATTATTATAGGCGGTGGTTTTGAAAATGGTCCCGAAACAGACTGGGTAGAATATGAAGACCCCGACCAAGCTAATTTTACTATTGTAACAAGTGCTGATGGAGCTGGTGTGGCTGCTCATTCAGGCGATTTCTTAGCATGGTTAGGTGGTTATAACGATGCGGTTAGCAACAATTTGGAGCAAGAAGTTGATTTTCCGAGTGGTGGTAGCGGCGAATTGCGTTTCTATGGTTGGTTAGCTGCTTGTGGTGTTCCTGAAGACTATTTCAAAGTGTTTGTTGATGACACCGAAGTGTTTAGCCTCATGGGAGACTCTCCCGATTGTGGTTCAGATACCTACCAAGAATATACCGTAGATGTATCTGCTTATTGCGACGGTGGCACACATACCCTTAAATTTGTAGTGCAAGAAAATGGAGGCGGTGACAACCCTACTAATTTCTTCTTAGATGATGTTTCTTTGAATGCATGTGGTACGCAATGTGCTGCCGAAGCAGGAACTTTGGGAGCGCCTGTGGTAAATGGTAACACCATTACTGCTTCTTCTAATGGCTATAATACTGTATCAGGCTATACACAAGTATACGTTCTGACTGGCTCTACTTCGCCTTTCAACAATCCTGTTATTTCTACTACAGGCGTGTTCACAGGCTTGAGCAACAGCACCTATATCGTAACAGCTTTGAATATTGCTACAGGTGACCTTGCCACTATTCAAGGAGCAACCTCTTTAAATGAAATCTCTACTTTAATTAGTCAAGGTTTTATCTGTGGTGACCTAAGTGCTTCGTCCAATACTTTGAGCGTTATTGTAGGTATCCAACCCAATAGCAATCCTAATTTCCAAATTAATAATATTGTACCAATGCCTGTTCAGGCACAAGCCAATATTAATTTCACTAACGAACGCAACCAAACGGTACAGTTGACCGTTATGGATATAACAGGTCGTATTATCGAAAATCGCAGCGTTATGGCAGTACAAGGAAAAAATAATTTTGTACTTTCTACTGCAAATTACACAAATGGCATGTATTTTGTAGCTATTCAAGATATGAACAGCATCGCTACTGCTAAATTCATCAAAGATTAGCCTAATCTGTCCTTAAATAGCGGGTATTTAGCCAATCCTTTGTATCCAAGTACCCGCTATTTTAATTTTTTTTAAAAAAAATCGCTATTTTTGTATTTTTTAACAAACTTTTCTTGCAAAAACCAAGAAAAAACATTACCTTTGTACATGTAATATACACTATTGTCATAGTGTTGCTTGTGCTCAAAAAACATTTTTATTATTTGACCAAAACTTTTACTTATTATGTCAAGAATTTCATTTCTTTTTCTGACACTATGTTTCCTTGCCCTAACACAGACGAGTTATGCTTGGGGAGGCGAAATAGAAAAAACGCCGATAATCTCCAATGTATCTCCTAATCCTTCACGCGCTGTTACTACTATCAAAATCAACGCCAACAACACCAACAATAATTACCGTTTAGAGGTATATGATGTTATTGGCAATCCAGTTTACACAACAACAAACCATCAAAATGCAGACAAAAGCCGTTTTGTGTTTGATGTTTCGGACTGGGAAGGTGGTATGTATTTCTATTTTGTAGTAGAAAATGACCGTCGTGTTTCAACAGGTAGAATCATTGTAAAACATTAAATTCTGCATCAGCAAGTCACTTTCATATTATCTCTTTTCGTGTACATTTTAAATTAATTGTAATGACGAAAAATTGTTCACAGTAATTGGCTGTCTCTAACCAGAGGCAGCCAATTTTTGCGCCTCAATTAAAACCATCTCTACTTATCATACTGCCGTTCAAATTATGATTTAAATAACAAGTTATGTGCTTTTTATCTTGGGAAATTCGCCAAAAAACTGTACCTTTGCCCGCAAATATACACTGCAATACGCACAAAACCTTTTGTACAAATCTAAAATTTTATTGTATGACTAGTATCAAACGAAAAACCGTTTTGGTGACCGGTGGTGCCAATGGCATTGGCAAACTTATTGGTGAAAAATGCCTGCAAAAAGGAGCAGAACAACTCATCATTTGGGATATAAACGAACAATTGTTAGAAGAAACACTATCCGAATTTACACAAAAAGGCTATAAAGTACATGGTTATGTGGTTGATGTTAGTCAACCCAAAGACATCGAAGCGAGCGCAGAAGACATTTTAGCCGAAATCGGAACTGTAGATATTTTGTTCAATAATGCAGGTATTGTGGTAGGTAAAAAATTTGCAGAACATGCTGCCAAAGATATAGACAATACCATCAACATCAATGTTTTGGGTGTTATGCACACGGCACGCGTATTTTTGCCTGCTATGCTAAAACAACATCAAGGACATATTGTCAATATCGCTTCTGCCACAGGTTTCGTACCCAATCCCAATATGTCGGTTTATGTATCGAGCAAATGGGCAGTTTTGGGTTGGTCGGAGTCGTTGCGTGTTGAGATGGATATGCAGCAAACCCATGTACATGTCACCACCGTTTGTCCAAGTTATATCAATACGGGTATGTTTGATGGAGCCAAAGCACCTTTGCTCACACCCATCTTAGAACCCGACTATATTGCCAACAAAATCATCGAAGGCGTAGAGAAAAACAAAGCCTTGGTGACCGAACCTAGTACAGTCAAATTGGTGCCGTTTTTCAGAAGTATATTACCCACCAACTTATTCGACTCCTTTGTCGGTGGATTCTTCGGCATGTATAAATCTATGGAAGAATTTAAGGGCAGAACCGCTACTGCTCCCCAAAAAGACTCCGCAAAAACCATTAAATCATAACTTTGCGAATAGATATTATTGCCGTAGTTCCTGAATTGTTGGACAGTCCTTTTCAACATTCTATTCTAAAACGCGCTGCTACCAAAGGTTTGCTCGAGGTGGTGGTGCATAATCTGCGCGACTACGCCACCAACAAACACCAACAAATAGACGATTATCAGTTTGGTGGTGGCGCAGGCATGGTTTTGATGATAGAACCTATTGATGCTTGTATTAGCCATTTGCGACAACAAAGACCCTACGACGAAGTGATTTATCTAAGCCCCGACGGAGAGCTGTTTACACAAAAAGTGGCTAACCGTTTATCGATGTGCCAAAACCTTATTTTGCTTTGCGGACACTATAAAGGTGTGGACGAGCGCGTTCGGCAGCATTTGGTCACGCGCGAGTTGTCTATTGGCGACTATGTGCTGTCGGGCGGCGAGTTGGCGGCAGCAATTATTGTTGATGCTGTTGGGCGCTTGATTCCCGGCGTGTTGAACAATGAGATGTCGGCATTGGAGGACTCGTTCCAAGACAATTTGATAGCTCCGCCCGTGTATACGCGCCCTGCATATTACAATGATTGGGACGTTCCCGAAATTCTATTGTCGGGACATACCGCCAATATAGAAAAATGGCGCATGGAACAGTCTTTGCAAAGAACGCAAGAACGACGACCCGATTTGCTGAAATGACCATGATGATAAACAGCAAAAATTCTGCGTTGTTTAGACCACCAATACCTTTCCCTATCAATAATTTACGCAAACAATATGGCAAGTATATTAATCCTTATACTGATTTGGTCAATCTAACCTCTGAATAGCGAAGTACTTACGAAAAAAATCTCATTCGATATTGGGGAATGAAAAGTGCTTTGGAAACAGCCGCAGAGACTGCCATAGAAACTAATAAATTGCAAAATGTGCGCAAGGTTATTCTAAAAGGTTATGACAACGAAACAATTGCCGATTTAATCGGTTTATCTATCGAGCAAAAAAATTACGCAAAGAACTAAAAGACAAGTAATCGCAAAAAAAACAGGGGTATCGCAAATAAGCAATACCCCTGTTTTTTTATATGCTATTGTTCTATTCTGGTTAAATAGTCCGATAATAATACATTGTTTTTTTTGGGCGTTCCCTGCGGGTCGGGCTGTTCTGGGCTTCGCTGCCGCTTCGGTGCTTCGCAAGCTACGCACTGGCTAACGCCACCCGCCACATCCCTAACGCGCTTCG
>JAEUUX010000278.1 GCA_016787295.1 Chitinophagales bacterium | reverse complement strand
TTGCTAAACATACACAATCCGTGCGACCAGGGCGTTCTAACAAACGCAAAAAAAAGCCATATAGAGCAGTTAATAACTACACCCTTGTAAACTATAAACGGGTGGCGTAAGTGCTTACCCTAACTTAATGACATTGCCCTTCATAAGGTTCGCAGATGGCATACACCAACGAATCACCATCATAATCTATAGCCGAATGGTCAAACACCAACGGACTGTTGGCACAAATCACAATAGGCGGATAATTGACAAAGAAAGGGCTGCTATTACAGTCCATACTACTTTCGGGTATATCAACCGTATAGGTAGAACCTGTTCCCGAAGGGTCAACGATGTTGACAATGGTGCTATTGCGGCAGCAACGTTGGTATAGAATCTGATAACCACCCGAAATAGGAGGAAGTGTAGCCGTAAGCGTATAGAAACCTTGCTCGACACACACATCAGGAGCCGTCTCTAAGCACAAACCTTCAGTAGAAATTTCAAGCGGAGTCACTACCAAATCAAAGGCTTGTAATTGCTGCACAACATTGCCATTATTATCCATTATGGAGATGTTGGCAGGCATATCAAAATCGGCACAATTCACACAATAACAGTCACGGTAAATAGACATGCTTATTTGGTAGGTATTATCTCCCAAACATTCATACGAAATCTCGCCTCCGACAATATGAAAAGCGGTGGCGTGTTGAGCAATAACCAATAACAAAAGTAAAAAGGCATTGCATTGGGCGTAAAAACTTTTTAACATCATAAAAGATTGGTTTTTTAATATTATCATTAAATGTTTGTGCAAAGGTAGTAATTTTTTTGTTTATTAGTCACCTTATTAGTGTTAAATTATTAACAGAAATGCTATTTTTTTTATAGAGCATTTGGAAATACCGCTAAAATGTTTTGTTTTGATGAACCATTAAAAATCCCAATCAAACGCAACACAATGCCTCAATATAGACAAACGACTAATTTTTTAGAGACTTTCTGCAAAAAGTATACACAATGTCGTAATTTTTACGGAACTTTGCGCTTATTTAGATGGAATCTAAATTGTTTGTATCAAAAAATGAACCCAGCACAACCCTTATCAGAAAACATCACCTTAGCTGCGGTGCAGTTAGGACAAAGCGGCACTATCCAATATACTGCCGACCAGGAACTTTGTGTAGCTTTATTGAATTTGGGAATTAAAAATGGCACTGTTTTTAGCGTGACCAACATCGCACCTTTGGGCGATTTGTTGGCAATTGCTGCCAATGGTACAAAAATAGCCATTCGCAAAAAAGATGCTGTACAAATTATTGTAAAAATCCTCGAATGACACCAACACCTGTTCGACCGTTTACTATTGCCTTGTTGGGTAATCCCAATTGTGGCAAATCGTCTTTATTCAATCGTTTAACAGGACTCAACCAACGCGTTGGAAACTATCCCGGCGTGACTGTTGACCGTAAAAGCGGTGCTTTTCGCACACAAAAAGGTGAAATAGCCACCCTTATAGACCTTCCCGGTACCTATTCGCTATATCCAAATAGTCAGGACGAACGGGTAGTGGCGGATATCTTGCGCCATCAACAGCACCAAGACTATCCCGATTTGTTAATCATGGTTTGCGATGCCACACAATTGCAACGAAGCCTTGTTTTGGCAAGCCAAGCATTAGATTTGGGACTTCCAACCATTATTGTCCTCAATATGATAGATATTTTGGCAAAAGAATCGTTGAATATCCAAACAGAATTGCTCGAACAAAGGCTTAAAACAAAAGTTATTGCTATTTCGGCACGCACAGGCGAAGGAATAGCAGAACTGCAAAACCATATTGACCGCAATATCGAGGCAGTAAACGCACCTATCTTTGTACCACCACCCGATTTGGGGCATCTTGCCACCAGCATCAAAAGCTGTTTGCATACCAACAACGACTACCTTGCCTTTCAAGCGCTTTTGCAGCCCGATGATTTTGCTCAATTGACCGAAAACTGCCGAAAAGATATTCGCAAAAAAGTATCGCCCGACCAAATACCCTTGTTTATTGCCGACGAAATGCTATTGAGGCACGATAAAGTCGCTGCCATTTGTGATAACGTACTGACGCACGCCCCAACCTATTCGGAGCAAATGACTAACCGCATAGACAAAGTTGTTTTGCACCCTATTGGCGGTTATTTCCTCTTTGGCGCTATCTTGTTGCTTGTTTTCCAAGCTATTTTCTCTTGGGCAGCCTATCCAATGGATATTATAGAAGGTTTTTTTGGCACTTTGAGCGAAACAATGCACCAAAACCTGCCCAATAATCTATTTACAAAACTATTAGCCGACGGAATCGTGGCAGGAATTGGCGGAATCGCCGTGTTTGTGCCACAAATCGCCCTTTTGTTCTTCTTTATCGCCCTATTAGAGGAGTCGGGATATATGTCGCGGGTCATGTTTTTGATGGACAGCCTTTTGCGACCTTTTGGTTTGAGCGGACGGTCTTTAGTGCCTTTGATTGGCGGTATGGCTTGTGCTGTTCCTTCCATTATGACCGCTCGCACCATTCCCAACCGCCATGAACGCCTCATTGCTATCATGGTTACACCTTTGATGAGTTGCTCGGCGCGCATTCCTATCTATGTACTTATTATTGGCATGTTTGTTCCTGCAACACCCATCGTTGGTATTTTTACTTTGCAGGGTATTGCTATGATGGGTATGTATGTTTTAGGTTTTGTTACGGCTTTGGTATCGGCTTTGGTCTTTAAAACATTGCTGCGCTACAACACCAATAGTTTATATGTCAATGAAATGCCGATTTATAGAATGCCACGTTGGCGAAATGTGGCAGTTGTCATTTATCAAAAATGCCGTTCGTTTGTGATGGAGGCAGGTAAAGTGATTCTTATCATTTCTATAGTATTATGGCTCGCTGCCTCTTTTGGTCCTCCCGTACAAATGCGCTCCATTACCCAAAAATATGAACAACAAATCGCACAACAACCCCAACAAGCCGCACATCTCACCAAACTCATGGAAACAGAAAAACTACAGCACTCTTATGCAGGTATTTTTGGACGAACCATAGAGCCAATTATTGCTCCACTTGGTTTTGATTGGAAAATTGGTATTGCATTGCTCACAAGTTTTGCGGCGCGGGAGGTCTTTGTCGGCACAATGGCAACCCTATACAGCGTAGAACCCGATGACGAAAACCCTCAGCTACTAAGACAAAAAATGCAAGCCGAAATTAACCCACGAACCAACCAACCCACCTATACGCCTGCTGTTGGTTTCGCTTTATTGGTGTTTTATGCTTTTGCAATGCAGTGCATGAGTACCCTTGCTATCGTAAAACGCGAAACAAACGCTTGGAAATGGGTCTTGTTGATGTTGGGATATATGACAGGTTTGGCTTACGTAGCTGCATGGCTTGTTTTTCGTTTGTTGTCATAGCTCAAGCAAAATGTTTTTGTAGATAAACAAAGCATTTTTCGTTATAAAAATACTATAAAAGCCTGTATATGTACCGTTTGGAGTGCGTATGCAGGCTTTTTTGTGGCTATACAATTTGATAAGAATAGCATGAAAAAAGTAGCTGCATGAAATGCCCCAAATGATTGCGATTGGTCAAAACTTATTCGCCAAATCTGCCGTAACTTTGCACAAATTTATCTTTGTCTTTGTCAAAAATAGCAGCAATATCCTATAATCTAATGACAATATTATGGCTTTGTGCTAAACATTTGTCACACCAACAAACAAATTAGCACTCTGTTATGGAGAAATAGTTGTTTGGAGAGGAAAAATCTGTATTTTTGCAGAAAACTGTTCAATTTTCGGGACAAATCACTGGAAATAAGCCTATTTTTGTGTCATTTTAAAGAAATAAATACTCATAAAAGCTATTTTTTGTCCGATTTTCGTTCGAAATAGTGCGATAAAAAACATTCTTTGGGGGACAAAATAATGACAAAATTTAGCAACAAAATTAAACAAACAACATAGTAAGCAAATGAAAGCAAATAAAATAGATTACTTTAACGAACTTTCGAATTATATTTCTGACCCAATTTATCTTACTGACAGAACGGACGAGGTAAGGCAAGAAATTGAGTATAATTGTTGGTATTTGGGAGCTACATTCGATATCATTGCTCAAGCAACAATAACTGACTTTTTGGAATTTATACAAAAAGTAAAGGAAAGTTATAAAAACCAACTCAATAACTCTCAATTTGACATAGACCTGATATTTTACCTTTGGTTTGATGAAATGGCTGGGCAACTTTGTTTCAATTTTATAAACTCAAATCACGACAAACTTCCGTTTGCTTGTAAATTAAAACATACTGATAAACAGGAAGAAATAATTGATAAATTCCGAAATTCAAAATATCTCGAAGGAATTCCTCATGATGAACTTGAGGAAATTGATACACCAGAAAAAATGGCGGAAATAGAATGTATAGAAAAGATGTTGAAAGACAATTTCATGTTAACAGTTTATCAAGAAAAAATAGAGAAACAGAGATGACAAGAATGTCAATTACTAACACGAGTTTTGCGTCAGATAGGGTGCCATACAAACTTGAAAATTTACATCTTTACTCAAACCCGTCGCATATTGACGGTTTTGTGATACAAAACCCGCCTTAACACAAAGCCTAATGGTGTTTCTTCGAAAGAAATCAGACAAAAGAAAAACTTCAGGGGTATTTCTTCGGAAGAAAGGGGGCTAAAGAAAAACTTTAGGGGTGTTTCTTCGAGAGAAAGGGGGCTAAAGAAAAACTTTAGGGGTGTTTCTTCGGGAGAAAGGGGTCTAAAGAAAAACTTCAGGGGTGTTTCTTCGAGAGAAAGGGGTCTAAAGAAAAACTTCAGGGGTGTTTCTTCGAAAGAAATCGGACAAAAAACATTTCTTTTTGGACAAAATAATGACAAAATTGCGGTGTACTGATAAGTTTTTAGCAGCTATTTTTTTGTTTTTGGGGCAACAAAATGTTTGTGTTAGATGATAGTTAAATAACGACATT
>JAEUUX010000255.1 GCA_016787295.1 Chitinophagales bacterium | reverse complement strand
ATTTTTTGACTAACTCGGCTCCCAGATAACAAACTTCCTTTTTGCTTTTACTATAAAAGACAGGAAGCCCCGCTATTACTTGCTGTTCTTGTGCATCCATCACGGGATTTCCCACCAACACCCATTGATTAGGGTATTGGGCTTTGATTTCGGCTATGGTTAATACTTCGTTTTCCATAATATTGTGTTTCATTGGCGTTTGATAAAAGTTTTGCAACACTATTCATCTTACAACAGCAGCGCAACAAATCTAAGTACAAAGGTACACAATTTTCTCTGCTATTTGTTTTTTTAACGAACGAAAAGATAAATCCTTATTTCAGCCTAAAATTAAAAGTCATCGCGCCTGTTTGCAGGTTAGCGGCATTGGGGTCGCTATTGAATTTGGTTTGTTTGGCAGCATCGATAGCGGCTTTTCGCAACAAACCGTTGTTGGTGGTCGAGCCTGCTGACACATATTCGGCACGCGTTACTTTACCTTCTTGGTCAACCCAAATTTTGATAACTACTTTGCCTTCTTCTTGCGAATTTTCGACAACTTGTGGTTTGTATTTCACAGAACGATTGGCAAGGTCAATTTTGCTAATGCCGTCATTGCTACCGTTGCTGTTGCCGCCATTATTATTGGTGCCGTTTTGACCATTACCTGCTTCTGCTCCACCAGCGGGATTGCCTGCATCACCACTTTTGCCGGGCGTATTGCCTTGTGAGGTGCTATTATTTTTTTTGCCTTTGAACAAAGAGTTTTCATCTACTTTGGGCGCAGGTGTTGCATTGCTTGATACACTATTTTTGGTATCTTGTCCGTTTTTCGGTTGGTCTTTGGGAATGGTGGTAGTGGGAGTTGGCGTGGTTTTATCTTTGGTAGCTGTATTGTTTTTGGTCTTAATGGCTTCCGATTCTGCATCGTCGGACGTGAGCATTTTGCTGTTGTCGGGCGAGGCGGGCGCAGCGGCGGCTTCCATTTGGCGGTCTTGGTTGTCCAATGCCACATCACTTGCGTCGGCGCTGCTTTGGGGTTGCACATCGCCCCAACCTTCATCGGACGTTCCAAAATTGACAGCAATACCTCCGCCTTCTTCGTCGTTCCACGAAGCAGTGAAGGTAAAAAAGAAAAATATCAATAACAATAGCAAATGAAACACCGCCGAACCGATAAGTCCTTCGGTTTTATGTTGTTGGAGTTCGTATGGCATACAAAAACAAAATTTCTGGAATAAACGTGCAAAGTTACGAAATAGTATGGTAATTTGGGGAAATGTCGCAAAAAATGTGCGATTTATATCAATTTTGTTACAAAATCTGCCATTTGGATACAAAATCCCACACCACAATGCCCATGCAAACAGAAATATTGAGGGAATGTTTGGTGCCAATTTGTGGCACTTCGAGGGCTTGTTCGCAATAAGTCAATGCCTCCTCGCTTACGCCATAGACTTCATTACCAAAAACTAAAGCATATTGTTCGTTTGTTTGCGGCTGCATAGCGGGCAAAAGTAGGCTGCTATCTGTTTGTTCAACGGCGATAATGCGATAATTGGCGGCTTTGAGTTGTTGCAAGGCTTCGGTGGTTTGTGCAAAATACTGCCAATCGACCGAATCGGTGGAGCCAAGAGCAGTTTTGTGGATTTCTTTGTTGGGCGGTGTGGCGGTGATGCCACAAAGGTAGATGGCTTGCAAACGAAAAGCATCGGCAGTCCGAAACACCGAGCCAACGTTGTGGAGGCTGCGCACATTATCCAAAACAATGACAATAGGTGTTTTGGTGGCTTGTTTAAAATCATCTACCGAAATGCGTTGTAGGTCTGTTAGGCTGTGTTTTTTCATGCAATAAAAAAGTAAATTTTGGCGCAAAGGTACTGCTTTTTGATAAAAACGTGGTGTGGGACAAATAAAATTTCTTGTTTTTGCGATAGTTTGATAACAGCCTTATCAAGGTGTTGTTATTATCAAAACAAACCCGATTAGCTGACGAAATTACAAGCTCAAAAATAGAAAGACCTTATTTTTTAACTCTTCGTGGATTTCCGTGAGACATTCGTGGATTTCCGTGAGACATTCGTGGATTTCCGTGAGACATTCGTGGATTTCCGTGAGACATTCGTGGATTTCCGTGAGACATTCGTGGATTTCCGTGAGACATTTATGGAATGGCTAAAATAGTCAACCAACAGTGCGGAATACTCCAACAACATTTTGAGTCTATGGTGGCTATTTCGACAAGGGTTGGCGAATATCCGACAAGGGTTGGCGAATATCCGACAAGGGTTGGCGAATATCCGACAAGGTCTGTCGAATATCCAACAAAGTTCGTCGAATGTTTTCGAGGTCTGGCGGAAATCCGACAAGGTCTGTCGAATATCCAACAAAGTTCGTTGGAAATCCGACAGGCTTCGGTGAATATCCAACAAGGTCTGTCGAATATCCGACAAGTTTGGTGGAATGTTTTCGAAGGTTGACGAATATCCGACAAGGTCTGTCGAATATCCAACAAAGGCTGACAAATTAGCTTTTTTCCTTCAAACAGCCTTATTTCTCCCTTTTTTGCTCAAAATACTGCCCCAAAGAGTGAATTTGTGTGTTTTGGGGGAGATTTTGTATAACAAGAAAAACAAAAAAACTGCCTATCTTTGCGACAAGAATTAGCAGAAAATCTTTCGGAAGTTCAAAAGTCGCGAAAGATTAAACAAAGCACAACAAAACCCTTTCTCCTAAGCTAAAATTTAAACCCTACGTTACAAAAAAACAAGCAACAGTTTGATAACAACATTATGCTGCCAATAACAAAAACATAATATCGATTTTACCAATAAACCCTGAAAGGGTGATAAATTTATAGCAACAAAAAGCGGAGTAAAAAGACAAAAACCCTGAAAGGGTGAAATGATGTCATGTTTTGTCAAACAATATATCAGCCCATCGCGGGGTTTATGCTAATCATTTTATTGTTTTGAGGCTATAAACGTGTCATCGCGTCGGGATTATTTTGCGATAAGCATAACAAAAAACGCCCTATCTTTGCAACAACTTTCTCCATAAGCTAAAATTTAAACCCTAACTTACGGAAAAAGAATACTAACTCCCCCAAAACCAACCAAATACACCATGACAAGAGAAGCCCAAAAACTAATAACCAAAGCCAAAGCAGAAAACTGGAAACGCTTAGATCTTGGACGCTGCGGACTCACCGACCTTGAAAAACAAGTACCTGAACTATTCGAACTCACTGATTTAGAGGAATTGGTGTTGAGTAATTGGTGGATAGAACGGAACGTAGAAAAACAAAAATGGGAAGAAAAAAAAAGTACTAATAATGGTAAATATAACCTAATAAACCAATTACCCAAAGCCTTGAGCAATTTGAAAAAATTGCGCGTTTTGGTTTATGGAGGTTCGACTGAACGTTGGGGCATTCGTGATATTAGTTCCTTGTCGGGTTTAAGTTCGTTAACAACATTGTACCTACAGGATAATCAACTAACAGATATCACACCCTTGTCGCGTTTAAGTTCGTTAACAACATTGTACCTACAGAATAATCAACTAACAGATATCGCACCCTTGTCGCGTTTAAGTTCGTTGACAATATTATATCTTGATAGGAATCAACTAACGGATATTTCACCCTTGTCAGGTTTAAGTGCTTTGACAGAGTTATATCTGCAACATAATCAACTAACGGATATCGCACCCTTGTCGCGTTTAAGTTCGTTGACAATATTATATCTTGATGGAAATCAACTAACGGATATTTCACCCTTGTCAGGCTTAAGTGCTTTGACAGAGTTATATCTACAACATAATCAACTAACGGATATCACACCCTTGTCGCGTTTAAGTTCGTTGAAAGAACTAGATTTACGCAATAATCAACTAACGAACGTGTCAAGTTTAATATCTTTGTTGCGGAACAACAAGGCAGTTATGCAATTAGTAGCAAAAGAATTTTACATACTAGGGGGTAATGAAATCAATGTAAAAGACAATCCCCTCAAAACTCCTCCTATGGAAGTAATAGAACAGGGGCGAGAGGCAGTATTGCGATATTTTGAACAATTGGATGAAGAAACAATAGAATATCTCTACGAAGCCAAACTTACTTTGGTGGGCGAAGGTGGCGCGGGTAAAACGTCCTTACAAAAACGTTTGCTCAAAAAAAATGCAGCTTTGCCCAAGACAGAAGAACGCACGCGCGGCATTGCAGTAGAACAGTGGCGTTTCAAACGCAAACGCAATTCCTTTGTGGTACATGTGTGGGATTTTGGTGGGCAAGATGTCTATTATCCTGTGCATCGTTTCTTTTTAACGGAGCAGTGCGTATTTGTGTTAGTGGCATCTACCCGCACCGCAGAAGGGCATAATTTTGCCTATTGGATACCCACCATCTATCAGTTTGGCGGCGACAGTGCTATTGTTTTGGTACAAAATTGTTTTGATGGCAATCGACAGTCTTGGGCAGATATTAAAACTTTGCTCGAATACCACGATTTTAATATTGTAAGAACAAAAACACCTGCTTTTTATAGCATCAATTTACCTAATGGCAACGAAGGTTTGGAGGAATTGAAAGAAGTATTAGAACACCAAATCAGTCACTTAGACCACATAGGAAAACCTATTTTTGCCTCATGGAAAAAAGTGCGCGAAACAATAGCTAATATCCTCCATGAAAAACCTTGCATGAGTTATCATGCGTTTAGTGAATTTTGTAGAAAAATTGCGCCCAATGGCTTTGAACAAGATATTGATGTGGCAACTTTTACGCGCTATATGCACCAATTAGGTATTTTGTTGTGGTATCACAATTACGACGAACTAAAAGACTGGGTTATTCTTTCGCCTAAATGGGCGATGGATGCCGTATATACCTTGATAGACGACTCTGCAACGCAAAATGGCATTATTGCAGCAGCCGATTTGCGGCGTTTGTGGTCGGCAACTTGCTATGAAGGTTCGCGAGAAGTATTGCGGCATTTATTGGCTCGGTTTAAAATAGCTTTTCCTAAAAAAAGACCTCAAGGCGACTACATTATACCCACCCGCCTGGAACTTATGCCCAACAATATGGAATGGAAAACCGACCAAGCCTGTTTAGCAATAGAATATCATTTTGATTTTATGCCCAAAGCCCTCGTCAATCAACTTAGCGCCGACCTTAGTAGTTTTATTTTGCATGACGAACAAGATGTGTGGGTCAATGCAGTTAACTTTACAATGACCGCGCCCTTGGGCGAAGCAAGTGCGCAAGTAGTAGAAGAAGCCCTTGTCAAAAAACGCATTAGTATCAAAACAAGGGGCAATGATGCGCGGGCTTTGTTGTTGCGCATTATGGAAGGTTTAAACGATATTTTGAAAGACTATCGCGGTGTAAAACCTGCTATCAAAGTTGTTTGCCGTTGTCATAAATGTAGCAACAGTTCGCGACCTATTATGTGGGACTATATAGAAGAGTTATTGTCGTGGCGCAAAGACGGAGACAGTGTGCGTTGTAATGCCAGCCGTGAGGATTTTTTGATTGATAATCTTTTGTATCAAGCGGCTTTGCCTATTCCTTGGAGAGAAAGCGAAAATATGCTTAAACCTTCGTCTGATAAAAAAAAGGTTGGAACAAAAATTGTTTCCTTAAACTTGAATTCTCCTTCCATTTTTATCTCCTACGCCAAAGAAGACCTCGAACACCTTCAAACGCTCAAAAAACATTTGTCGCCTTTGCTGCGCAACAACGATATACAAGAGCTTTGGCACGACCGCGAAATATTGGCAGGAGCTGATTGGGATGACGAAATACAATACAAGTTGAATAATGCCGATGTAGTGTTTATTTTGGTAAGCGCCGATTATTTTAGCACAAAAAAGAACTATATTTGGCAAAACGAAATGCCGCGCATCATAAAACGGCACAAGAACAAAGAAGCATTAGTTATTCCTATTATTGTGCGAGACTGTTTGTGGGAGGAAGACAAATGGCTTTCACAATTACAAGCAGTTACAGCAATTGGAAAAGAAAACAAAGGCATTCCCTTATTATCTGCTGACAATCAAGACGAAGCCTTCGCCAATGCTGCGCGCCAAATTCAAAAAGCTATTGAAGGGTTTAGGTAGCAAAGCGTTTAGGTTCACATACTTAATCCAAAGCCGTATAACTATCTAAACCACTCCAAAAAACCAACCCTTTGGCTAACACCCAAAAGAAAATCCCCAACGAAGATTTACATCAGTTCGTTGGGGATTTTTTTTATTATATTTAGTTCATCAAAGCTATAAGCTATTTTATTTTTATTGGTTATCGCCAAAATCACGGAAAAAAAACAAAAGTTTTCTATTCCAAAACAAAAGTTTTCTATTCCAAAACAAAAGTTTTCATCCCCAAAACAAAAGTTTTCATCCCCAAAACAAATATTTTTGCCCAAAAAAATAAATTTCCGAGTGACAAATAAATATTTTTGTCCCCAAAATAAATATTTCCGAGTGACAAATAAATATTTTTGTCCCAAAATAAATATTTCCGAGTGACAAATAAATATTTTTGCCCCGAAATAAATATTTCCGAGTGACAAATAAATATTTTTGTCCCCAAAATAAATATTTTTGTCCAAAAAATTAACCAAACAATACAACATTGTGGTTTTTATGGCAAATTTTTAATCCGAAGGAGAAAATACTGTTTTGTGTTGTGTCTATTTTAATGATTACCCAAATTTCGCCAAGCGCTGCCCAAAATCGCAATATCGGTACTCATGCTGTAATCTTTGGCATACAAAAAATTGAGTCGTTGCAGGGTCAAAACGTCGTAGGAGCGCTGCGGAAGTTGATGAACAAAAGACAAAACACCTTTGGGCAAGCGTGGCAAAGGTTTTTGCTGTGTGGGCGCGGTGCTGGGAGCATATCCGACCCATGTTTTTTTGCCCAACAACACTTGCCACCAATTGTTAAGAAATTGGGTGCGGTGTGGAATTAGGAACAGGGCAAAAGGGAATAATACGAGCAAAACTGTGGCTACCAACACGTCCAACAAACGTTTGTTGCGGCGGTGTCTTTGTTCGTTGAGGTTGAGGTGTATATCTATGGTGTATAAATCGCCAGCGGTGTATTTAGAATTACTGCCAATGATGCTCCAACTGTCTTGCGGCACAATTTTGTAGTCCAACTGCTGCCCAATGTCAATCATAAATTGAATAATTTCTTGGGAGCTAATGTTTTTGGCACAAAAGATAATTTCGTTTAAATGATAAATTTCGGCAATTTCTTTGAGTTGATGACTATTACCCAAAAACTGTTGGAGATTTTGTTGTGGCTCGATGGCAACATAGCCAATCAAATCCAAAGTAGCGGTGCTTTGGAGCAAAAGACTTCGCACACGTTCGCACTCTTCGTAGTCGCCCACAATAATTGTTCTTCGTTTGGGCTGTTCGTCGAGGGCAAAATTTTTGTGTCGCACAAAATGCAACAACAAACGCACAACCGTAGAAATGGCAATTGCCAGCACCATACCTGCCAATATCATGCCGCGCGAAAAGCGCAAATGTTCGGGTAAAAAGCCATAGACCGCCGAAATCAAAAGTGTCCCGATTAACAAACCGCGCACCAAATGGGATAAACGTTGTGGTGGGTCATATCCACCATTGAGGTAGGCACTCAAACACCATATCGCCACATAAATGGGTGCATTGATGCTTAGATATTCGGGCGGATAAGTCAGGCGTTCGGCACTTTTGAGATTTTGTTCCCAAAAGTTTTTTAACCACCACAAAGCCATATACCACAAAGCCACATCGCACAAAGGCAATAATGCACGCCGCAAAAAATTTTGCAAGACCGTAAGCGTTGCCTTGATATAAATAGCAATGCTAATGCCCCACACATAGAGGCGCGCATCTTGGGCAGAAAAATGTTTTTTGGCAAAGATAAGCATGGCTTGATAAAACATTTTGACATAGTTCAGCGAGCCGCGCTTGGTGCTTTCGCCTTTGTAGTGAATGATGCGCGCACTTGCAAGGTAGTAGTTTTTGTAACCTGCCTGCAATATGCGATACGACCAGTCAATATCTTCGCCATACATAAAAAAAGCCTCGTCCAACAGTCCCACTTTGTCTAATGTTTCGCGTCGCACCAACATAAACGCACCCGAAAGAACTTCTACGGCATGGGTTTCGTTGTTGGGCAGGTGTCCCATATAATAATAATTGAATCGGCGCGAATGTGGGAAAAGTTGTGACAGACCTATCATTTTGTAAAAAGCAACCATCGGCATGGGCAAACCGCGCTTCGATTCGGGTAGAAAATTGCCTTTTCCGTCATACATCTGCACGCCCAAAGCACCTGCATCGGGCGTTGCGTCCATAAAAGCTACACATTTTCGCAACGTTGCTTCTTCGGTCACGGTATCGGGATTGAGGATAAGCACATATTTTCCTTTGGCAATTCGAATGCCTTGGTTGTTGCCTGCTGCAAATCCTGGATTGTGTTGATTGGCAATGATAATAACTTGGGGAAATTTTTCGCGCACCATCGCCACCGAGCCATCTACTGAATTGTTGTCGACTACAATAATTTCCGCCGCCAAACCTTCTATGGCTTTGCGAACAGATAATAGAGCTTGTTCCAAAAAGTATTTGACGTTGTAGTTCAAAATAATGACCGACAACTGTAGATTCGGCTGATTCATATTGCAAAGATAGGGAGTTTTTGTTTAATTTTTCTGGCGTTGGGATAATTTTTGATGGATTGGGTTGTATTTTTTGGCAGCCGCAATGATTTAGGAACGATGCCATTACATTCTTTGGGGTGTCTATGGCTTAGTAGTTATTCAAGTAGCGTAGGGTTTAAACCCTACGCTACGGAAAACCGCTACTACTTAGGAATTGCTGTATGTAAAAAAACAAAATCGTGAGGCTGTAAAATAAAATCGGGAAATTATTGAATCGTATTAGCAAACACAAAAACGCTGTAAACCATTGTAGGCTTACAGCGTTTAGGGTATTTATTGGTTAGACAACTACTCAATAATATCTACAGAAAATTCTCCTTTTTTAAAACAAAGTTTATCAGGAGCATTTTCATAACTACTGCTTATTTGTGTAAGGTAAATTTCAAAACAACCTTTTAAATGATTATTTAACGCGTCGATTTCCGTAAGTGTCACCCAACTTACTTTATCTTCGTCTAGTGTATAGGTGTAAGACAGCGCATCATAGTCCAGAAAACTGATAGATGCTTCAGGCTTCATCTCACTCAAGTTACCATTACTTAATTGGTATTTACCCTTCTGCAACGGAACTTTGCTAATACTAAAAGTTTCTGTCTTATTCGAACCCACACCTCCAATATCGTACATATCACCACGAATTATTACCAAACCATTATCATTGGCATAGAAAGAAGCACTGCCCGATGCCAACCAATCATTGCCATTTCTACAAGCCGATACACTACCATGTTCCATAGCTCCTGCATCATAAATAGGCATATCATCTTTTTTGCAAGATACAAATCCTGTCATGATACTCCAAGCGATGTATAGATATAGTATTTTTTTCATGGTGTTGGGGCGGGATAAGTAGTTATAACTTCTTTTCATTGAGATAGAAATTTAATGTTTTAAGAAACTTTCTACAAAGCTACAAAAAAGAATCTAACAATAATAACACACTCCAAAATTTTACAATTTTGTTACAAAAATGGTCGAATAAGTGTTTGTTATGTTTCATTGTAAAATTTTTCTGATTTTTTTTATGAAAACACAAAGACCTGCCAAATTCGTTATTTATATTTTTCGGCACAAAAAAACAGTTTATTGAATCCCAAAGCCAATGCTATCGCAACATTTCACCACTAAAAAACGGCTGCAAATTTGGCGTACTGCCAATTTAAGTGTACCTTTGCGCCTTATTTTTTGCAGTATATTCCAAAATATAGCATGAAAACACAATTTTCTGTAGATAGGCGACATGCCCCAGTTTTGCGCCCCATTACGCATCTTAATATTGTTGCTCCCCAACATACGCAATTAGACAACGGTATTCCTGCCATTGTGGTTAATCGTCCCGAACAAGATATTGTTATGGTGAAATTGCTGTTTCCGGCGGGCAATTGGTATGAACCACAAAGACAAGTGGCAAGCCTCGCCAATCGAATGCTTACCGAAGGCACACAGCACCTTAGTTCTGCCGAAATCGCCCACCGCATCGAATACTATGGCGCCTATTTTCAAACGGCTGCCAAAAATAATCATGGCGAAACAACCCTCTATACTTTGGGAAAACATAGCGAACCTTTGTTGTCTCTTGCCAAAACAGTGTTGACTGAGGCTACTTTTCCAGTTACCGAACTGCAAAAATTGTTGCAACTAAGCCAACAACGTTTGCTTATCAATAGACAAAAAAATGAGTTTATTGCCGACGAATTGGTGAGCGAAAAACTTTGGGGTAGCACACATCCATATGGCTATAAAATTGAATTGGACGACCTCAAAAGCATAGAAATAGACCAATTGCACCAATTTTATACACAACATTATAATGCTAATAATGCTGTGGCTTATATTGCGGGTAATATCACCGAAACAAATTGGCGCTTGATAAATCAATATCTTGGACAACAAGACTGGGCAAACAGTCCGCGCATAGCAGACCCCACACACACGCCCACACCTTTTGTGCCGCAAAAAGTTCATATCCCGCGTAACGATTCTATACAGGTTTCTATTCGCATTGCTCGCCCCTTGTTCAACAAAACACACCCCGATTATCAAGCTATGTTTGTGGTCAATACCATTTTGGGCGGATTTTATGGGTCGCGCTTGATGAACAATTTGCGCGAAGACAATAGTTATACGTATGGCATCTATAGCTATTTGCAATCTTATTTGCATGGCGGCACCTTTGGCATTAGCACCGAAGTTGGCAAAGATGTGTACAAAGATGCTGTACAACAAATTTATGCTGAAATGGAATTGTTGCAAACCGAGTTGGTCGATGATGATGAGCTAAATTTGGTGCGCAACTATTTGATGGGAACTTTGTTGTCTCAAATGAGTGGTACGTTCAAATTGGTGGGCAGCTTACAGGGTTTATATGTCTATGGCTTAACAACAGATTATTACGAACAATTTGTGCATACAATCCAAAACATTACGCCCAAACAGATTCGTACCTTAGCACAACAATATTTACAGTCCAAAGATATGGTAGAGATTTTGGTGGGGGTGTAAATTTTAGTATAACTTTATCATCACTTTTTTTTATTCACCCTAAATAGTTCTTCATTTAATACTGTCAGGTGTTTGTTTTTCCGTAGCGTAGGGTTTAAACCCTACGCTACGGAAAAAGGTTAACCACAAAATTAAACTGAAAAACTACTAAATTATCTTTCTTAAAAAAACATGGAAAATTTTAGCGAAGAAATACTTTCGCTTTTAGACGGAATCAATTGTAATGGTTCGTTTGTGGCAACAGGTACACACGATTTGGTAGTACCGGGTTTGTCGGTCAACAAAGTAGGCGAAATATCCCTGCCAATTAGTGCAGCACAAGCTCAAGCGCTTATCAGCGTGGCACACAAAGCACCTTTTGGCAAAGGTATGGAGACGGTGGTCGATACCAATGTTCGAAGTGCATGGGAAATAGATGCCCAAGAGGTGTCGTTCAACAATCCGCAATGGAAATCTTTGCTCAAAGAAGTGCTAAATACCGTAAAGGAACAATTGGGTTTAGATGAAAGAGACATTGAAGCACAAGCCTACAAATTGTTGATTTATGAGAAAGATGACTTTTTTGTATGGCACAAAGATTCCGAAAAAGTAAGCAATATGTTTGGCACGTTGGTTATCACTTTTCCGTCGGAACACCAAGGAGGCGAGTTAGCAGTTCGTTTTAATGGAGAAGAGGTTGTTGTGAGTGTCGCAGAAGCCGTTCGCAATTATCAATACAGTTTTGCTGCTTTTTATGCCGATTGCGACCACGAAGTACGACCTTTGTTGTCGGGTTATCGGGTTTGTATGGTGTATAATTTGGTACAAACCAAAACGAACATCAGTGCTTTGTCTGCCAATAGTTTGTTGGAAGACATCGAATACTGTACTGAACTTTTACAACAACATGAGTCTGAGTTTGCTTCCCCCAAAGCCATTTTGTTGGAACACCAATATACGCCCGAAAATTTTTCGATGGATCACCTCAAATTAGATGACCTTCCGCGTGTGCGAGTGTTGCTTGCCGCCGCCGAACAAGCAGGTTTTTTTGCGCGATTGGCATTGGTCACACACTATCAAGTGGGCGATTTGGAATATGACGAATACGATTCTTATTATGACGACGAAGATGATGAAGGCATAGATACCGATTCTGCCTCTATGGGAGAAATCTTTGATGAATCAATTTCTGTCGAACATTGGGCATCAGAAGAAAAAGGGACTTTGGGCGATTATTACTTAGAAGAAACCGACATCATCAAAACTTTTGAGCTGGGTGAAGACGATCCTTTGGAAAAAGAAGCCGAAGGCTATACGGGTAATGCGGGCATGACCCTTACTTATTGGTATCATTATGGAGCAGTGATACTGTGGCCCAAATCTATTCATCTGCAAGTGCTACAAGCAACAGGTCATGATGTAGCCACCGAATGGATGGGTTTTTATGCACAAACCGCTGCCACGGATCCTGCTGCAATGCACCATATTCGCCAATTATTGGATAGTTTAGACATTAATGCCATTGCCAATACCCGTCATGCTACCGAAAAAATGGACATGGAAGGATATTTAGCTGGTATCTTGGTGTTGCAAGATAATACTTTGGTACAACAACATGAAGAAATTTTAGCAGCGGCTTTCACCAAAATTAACATTCCCTATTGGATAAAATGTTTGCAGCAATTTCCGCTTGAACTGTCAACAAGCATATTCGAAAAAGCTATTGAACGACCAGATAAAAACAATATTCCCCATTGGGCAAGTATTGTTGAGACCTTGTTGACAAGCAATTTATTGCCCGAATTCGTGGGCATACAAGCGCAAAAAGTTGTGGAAAAAACACCCGCTTTTCACCATTTTTTTGCGTATGATGAACAACAAAAACAGTACTCGGATTTCGGTTATGGTAGAACAAACAGAGAAATTCCCGAAGAATACAGCAACAAAGGCATAGCTACGCTAAGAACTATCTTCAAATTGTGTCAACAATATGGCGAAGATACAACATGGTTTAGTGGTATTTTGCAACTCCTTACAAGTGTGCAAGACCGTTCATTCTTTGTCAAAATGTTGTTGCCCGTTTTGTTTGATGCCGAGCAGTATAAACAGTATCGTTTGTATCCGCTTATGTACAATTATGCCATCGACGTTTTGCAACAAAAAACTGCCATACGCCCCGAACCTTTGCCCAATTGGACGCGCCAACGTCCCAACACCCAACACGATACACAAATTTGGGACGAACTCGAACAGTTTTTGCTTTCGCCCACACAACAGACTTTTGACTATGCGCGTGTTGAGGCAGAGCGCCGCATTATGGAAAGTGTTATTCAAAAGGTGGAGATTGACCTTAGTTGTGAAACTATCAAAAAAGGACGACCTTATACTTTGCGTTTGACCAAAAACAATAATGAGTATGAACGCAACCTCAAGATATGGCACGATGACCTCCAATTGCTGAAAAAATTGGAAGAAACGCGCTAATAAGTAAGTCTCCTAATATCAACACACCCGCTATAGACTATTGGTAGTTTATAGCGGGTATTGTTGTGCCAACGCAAAAAAAATAGCAAATGTTTTTGGTATAAAAAGTTGTACCTTTGCGCCTTTCAATGCTTTCGCCATTCTTTTTTTAGACCATCTTATAGTATACCTATGTTAAATTCGCCCAAACTCCTCTATATTGTTCCCACATTATTGCATGGAGGAGCCGAAATGCAGTGTATTTGGCAATTGAATTGGCTATATGAACATCATTATCAAGTGGGATTATTGGTATTGGGCAACATTGACCCTACACTGCAAACACAATTAGCATTACCATTTCATCAAATAAAAACGCTTCGTCTTTCTTTGTCTTATCTCAATAAAGTTAGCATTTATCAAGTTTTTTCTCAAAGCAATTCCCTAACAAAATGGGTGGTGGAACAAGGCTATACACATATTATCGCTCATCTTCCTATCTCGCATTGGGCGGGAAGGTGTATAGCTTTTGGGGCAAAATATCGTTATCAAAAATCTTTAGTTTTGTGGACATATCATCATGGCGAATCGTATTTGGATATTCCGCGCATTACTTGGCTACACAAAGCATTTAATCAAATGCAGCAATTTTTGGCAAAAGAAGTAGACGAAAAGCAGATTATGGTTTCGAAGTCGGTATTACATAATTTTTTGCGGTATTTTGCAAGTCATCAACACCATATTATTTACAACGGTATGCCATTTCAAAAAGTAGCTGCTACTCTTGCTGAACACTTGTTGCCACAAACACCTCATAATGCTTATAAAATTGTTTTGCCGGGCAGGTTTCATGCTTTTAAAGGACATGTTTTTTTTCTGCAAGTCTTCGCTATTTTTGTTGAGCAACAGCAACTTTCGCCGCATAATATTCAATTAGTGTTTGCTGGTGATGGCGAAGAAGCCGAATCTATTCGCAAAACGATTGCCCAGTATCGTCTATTCGATTATGTGCAACAAACAGGTGTCGTGTCGCATAAAACGATTTTATCTTTGTTGAAGTGGGCAGATTTGGTGGTTATTCCTTCTATTAGTGAGGGTTTTGGCATGGTTGCCATAGAAGCACTTATGCAACAAGCTATCATTCTTTGTTCTGATGCAGGCGGTCTGCCCGAAATTATACAACATCAAAAAACGGGTTTTTTGTTTCGTTCACAAAACACGGAATCGTGCCTACAGCAGTTGGCATTTTTATATGCACATCGCCACGAAACCCTACTTCATCGTGAGGCTTTATTGGCTTATTATCAAGAACATTTTACTCAAACTATCCAGATGCAACGTTTCTGTGAAGTCGTTTTGCTATCTGAATAATTTCAAAAATCATCAAAAATTTATACTTTTTAGATGCCCAATCAACTAATCCACGAGACAAGTCCTTATCTCTTGCAACACGCCCACAATCCTGTTAACTGGTATCCTTGGGGCGAAGCAGCTTTGGAATTGGCACGCAGCCGCAACCTTCCTATTTTAGTCAGCATTGGTTATTCGGCTTGTCATTGGTGTCATGTGATGGAGCGCGAGTCGTTCGAAAATGATGCCGTTGCTGCTTTTATGAATCGATGTTTTGTTTGTATCAAAATAGACCGCGAAGAACGTCCGGATATTGACCAGATTTATATGGACGCAGTAACAGCCCTGACCGGACATGGAGGCTGGCCCCTCAATTGTTTTTTGCTGCCCGACGGTCGCCCTTTTTATGGCGGCACTTATTTTCCACCTGATGATCGTTATCAACGCCCCTCGTGGATGTCGGTTTTGCAGGGTGTTTGGCGTGCTTTTAGCGAAAACAGCGCTGTTGTGGAGCAACAAGCTAATCGTTTAACGGCAATCATTGCACAACAGTCTCAACAGTTTTTTGAACCGCTTATTTCGCCCAATACACTTAGCTCTGCCCACATTGAGGCTATTGCTCAACGTTTGGGGGCTGTTTGCGATAGGGAGCAAGGCGGTTTTGGGACAGGACAAAAGTTTCCACAAACTTTTTCGTTGCGTTTTTTGTTGGCTTACCATTATTATCAACCGCAAGAAAGTTGGGCGCTTGAGCAGGTGACTTTGTCTATTGACCAAATGCTGCATGGTGGTTTATATGACCATGTTGGTGGTGGTTTTGCGCGTTATACGGTGGATAGGGAGTGGTGTGTGCCACATTTTGAGAAGATGTTGTATGACAATGCTTTATTGGTGATTTTGCTGTCGGAGGCGTATCAAGTGACGCAGCGTTCGTATTATCGGCGAGGCATTGAGGAGACTTTGCAATGGTTGTTGCGCGATTTGCAAAGTCCCGAAGGCGGTTTTTATTGCGCCTACGATGCCGACTCGGAGGGCGAGGAAGGGAAGTTTTATACTTGGCAGAAAACAGAAATCGAGCAGTTGTTGCAGCATGAGGCGAGGGTGTTTAACTTAGTTTTTGGTGTGACGGAGGCGGGCAATTGGGAAAATACGAATATTTTGCAGCGACACAAAGACCTTGACTCTTTGGCGAAAAAAATTGGTTATGAACCGGACGAGTTGGAGCGCTTGTTGCAGCGTTCGTTGCGACACCTTTTCAGACACCGCGAGCAACGTCCGAAGCCTTTGTTGGACAATAAAATTTTGCTGTCGTGGAATGCGCTGGCAGTATCGGCTTTTTGTCATGCCTACATAGCTTTGGGTGTGGAGGCGTATCGACAAACTGTGGTGGATAGTTTGGCATTTTTGCGCCAAAAGTTTTCTTTTTCGCCCAATTCGTATCAATTATTTCATACTTATCAGCAGGGCAAAGGTAAATACCACGCTTTGTTAGATGATTATGCTTGTTTGATTTCGGCATATATCGATGCTTATAGCGTTACGTTTGACGAAAATTATTTGTGTGAAGCAGGTGGGTTTCTGGATTATTGTCAGGTGCATTTTTTGGAGGAAGGACAATATCTTTACAATTATGTGCCGCATTATCAAACAGAAGTTGTTGTTCGACAGAAAGATAGTTTTGATGGTGCAACGCCTTCGGGCAACAGCACTATGGCAGACAATCTTTGGCGTTTGAGTATTTTGTTGGACCGTCGTGATTATCAGGAACAGTCGTTGCAAATGACAGATAGTTTGTCTAAAAGCCTTGAGAAGTATGCGAGTTCATTTGGACAATGGGCGCGGGTGCGTTTGCAGCAAGTTTATCCGAGTGTTGAGGTGGGTATTGTGGGCAATGGTTATGCTGTTTTGGCAAGGGAATGTTGTGCTGTTTATCACCCGAATCGTTTGGTGTGTGCGACGACGGAAGCAAGTGTTCTACCTTTGTTGAAGGGTAAGGTGGCAGCTACTTTGGGTGAGGCTTTGTGTTATGTGTGTCATTCGCAAAGTTGTTTTGCTCCTGTTCGGACGGCGGTAGAGGCGATTCGTTTTTTTAATGGTTAATTATCAATTGTTAATTGTTAATGGGGTTCAATGGCATATTACCATTGTTACTGTGTTAATTTGTGTTGTTTTTTTATTTTTACTCACCAAAAATCCCCTCTCTAATTGTTATTAGAGAGGGGATTTTGTTATGTTTTTTTAGTAAACAAAGGTATTCAAAGTTTGAAGGTTGTGTTTGGTTTGGTATGACACTAACGGCGTGGCGGACGGTTATCGTTGCGGGGTGGGCGGTTGTCGCTGCGGGGCGGACGGTCGCGATTATCGCGCGGCGGACGGTTTTCCATGCCGGGAGGCGGTGCTTCCAAGGCTTTTTTAGACAATTTAAATTTGCCATTTTTGGGGTCGACACCGATTAGTTTAACCGTTACATGGTCGCCTTCTTGCATCACGCCGTCCATAGAAGGCAGGCGTTGGTGTGAAATTTCGGAGATATGCAGCAAACCATCTTTTCCGGGCATAAATTCGACAAATGCGCCAAATTCCATAATCGTTTTGACAACACCTTCGTATACTTCTCCAACTTCTGGAATAGCAACAATGGCTTTAATACGTTTGAGGGCGGCTTCAATAGCTTCGAGATTAGCAGAACTGATAAGCACCTCACCCATATTGTTTTTCTCTTCGATATTGATAACCGTATTGGTTTCGCGCTGCATTTCTTGGATAATTTTACCACCAGGACCGATGATAGCACCAATCATATCGCGCGGAACAAGTATTTTGACAATGCGCGGAGCGTGTGGTTTGTAGTCGGAGCGGGGCGTGGCAATCACCTCGTTCATCTTACCCAAAATGTGCAAACGACCTTGACGAGCTTGTTCGAGGGCTTGTATCAATACTTCGTAGGGCAAGCCATCAATTTTCAAGTCCATTTGGATACCGCAAATACCATCGGCAGTACCAGTGACCTTGAAATCCATGTCTCCTAAGTGGTCTTCGTCGCCCAAGATGTCGGAAAGTACCGCAAAACGGTTGTCTTCGGTAATCAAACCCATGGCGATGCCCGATACGGCTTTTTTCATTTTCACCCCTGCGTCCATTAATGCCAAAGAACCTGCACAAACGGTTGCCATAGAAGACGAGCCATTCGACTCCAAAATATCTGACACCACGCGAATGGTATAAGGATTATCTTCGTCGGTCGGCAACACTTGTTTGAGCGAACGCATCGCCAAGTTACCATGTCCTACTTCGCGTCTGCCTGGACCACGGTTGGGTTTCACTTCACCTGTCGAGAAACCGGGGAAGTTGTAGTGCAAAATAAATTTTTGGAACTCTATCCCTTCAGCTTTGTCGAGCATCAATTCGTCCAATTTGGTGCCGAGTGTAACGCTGGTAATTGATTGGGTTTCGCCGCGTGTGAACAAAGCACAACCGTGTGGCGATTCGAACAAATCAATTTCTACACTAATCGGGCGAATCTCGTCTAATTGTCTACCATCTAAGCGTTTGCGTTCGTCGAGAATCATGTCACGCACCACTTTTTTCTGCAAATCATGGAAATAGGTATCGACAAATTTCAGGGTTTCGGAGCTAAGTGCTTCTTCTCCTTCGGGCAATTCGGATTTCAATAATTCTACAAATTCTGTTTCGATAGCGCCAAACTGTTCGCTGCGCTCTTTTTTGCTCAAAGCAGCCGCAGCAACCTCGTAGGTGCGTTGTTTTCCAAATTCAATAATTCGTGCTAATAAGGTTTCGTCTTGTGGAACGGGCAAAACTTCGCGCTTTTCTTTGCCGCATTGTGCTGCCAAACGCAATTGTGCATCGCATTGTAATTTAATGGCTTCGTGTCCAATTCGGATAGCTTCGACCAATTCGGTTTCGGAAACTTCATGGCATTCTCCTTCCACCATCATCACATCTTTGGCTGTTGCTCCGACGATGATGTCCAAAGTGGCTTCGGCGAGTTGCGTTTTAGAAGGATTAAGCACATATTCGCCATCTATTTTGGCTACGCGCACCTCCGAGATAGGTCCTTGGAAAGGTATGTTAGAGATGGTTAAGGCAGCAGAGGCAGCGAGTGCTACCAAGGTGTCGGGCATTACTTCGGTATCGTTGGACAATAACCAAGCATTGACTTGTGTATCATTGATGTAACCATCGGGAAACAAAGGACGGATAGTGCGGTCAACCAAACGGCTAATCAACACTTCATAGTCGGATAACCTGGATTCACGGCGAAAAAAGCCGCCGGGGATACGTCCTGCGGAAGCAAATTTCTCTTGGTAATCAACAGATAATGGAAAAAAATCGGCACCAGGTCGGGGTTCTTTGGCAGATACTACCGTAGCAAAAACGGCGCATTTGCCCATACGCACCAATACAGCACCATCAGCTTGACGTGCCATTTTGCCTGTTTCAATGGTCACCATACGACCATCGCCTATATCAAAAGTTTCGGTAAAAACGTTCATTTTGTTAAAATGTACAATGGATAAAAATAGAAAAATGTGACGGGAAGGGTATTGATAGTCAATGGTTTACTGTTTGAGGAGTGATTTTGAAGTAGTTTTGGGTATTTCAGAAAAATTGTGCTATGCTTGTTTTATTAATACTTTTTCATGTACTCCACATTTTTTCTTGTTTCAAATCAGCCAACTCTTTCATCATGTCCTTATACAAAGAAAACTTTACCAAAGCAAAAACGCTTGATTTGGTAAAGTTTTATGGATAGTTTATGAACGCAAGCACATATTAACGACGAATACCAAGTTCGGCAATCAAAGCACGATATTTCAACACATCTTTGTGTTTGATGTATTCGAGGAAACGGCGGCGTTGTCCTACCATTTTTAATAAAGATAAACGGGTGGCATGGTCTTTTTTGTTACTGCGGAGGTGTTCAGTGAGGTGCTGAATGCGTTTGGTCAGAATTGCTACTTGTGCATCTGTAGAACCAGTGTTGGTAGCTGCACCACCAAATTTGGAATAGATGGCTTTTTTTGCCTCACTATCTAAATAAGTATAACTCATAATTTTGGGTTGCTATGATAAACTTTTTTTGTTAAGACTATATTTTTCGGTGCAAAGGTAGTTATTTTTTTCGTAGTGTACAAGTTTTGGGTCAATTTAGTGCATTTTTTTCGAAATAATTTTTCCGCTATATTCGCAAAAGGCAACAGATAGCGGAAAAATTAGCTATGGTGTTTAGAAATGCCCGCGCAAAGTTACGACAATATTGCGTCCGGGAGCGCTGATGCCCGAAGCAAATAAGCGGTAGTTTTGGTCAAGGATATTCTCTACTGCCACTTGGATTTGGGCATATCTATTAAGGGCATAACTTGTCCGCAAGTTGAGTGTCCACCATGCAGGCATACCGTCGGCGGTTGCATATTGTTGGTTGTCTTCGCCACTTGCACTATATTCCGCAATAGGTTTGGCAGCATTATAGAGACAAAAGATTTCACCTTTGAATTTTTTGAGCTGGAGCATTAGGTTGGTTTTGCCAAACAATGGCGGAATGTGGTCGAGTGGTGTGTCGGTGCTATCGGTATCAACACGTCCAAAAGTATAGTTGAGAGTCGAAGAAAGGCTTAGTTGCGGAATAAGGTTAATGTTGATGCCCACATTCGCACCATATATATAGGCTTTCAGGGCGTTGACTTGACTCCTAACTTGGCTCATAATGCCATCATATAAGATAGAATCTTGCCCATTGAAAGTGCTGTTTTGGACAGTCAGAGCGTTTTTTAGACGGGTATAATAAGCGGTGGTTTCTATGCGAACTTTTTTCGCAAAATCTTTGCTTATGCTCAACTCAGCATTGTAGGTATATTCGGGTCGCAAATCGGGATTGGGAACAACAATGGTGCCGGGTGCGGAGTCAAATACCTTAGTCAAATCATCAACATTGGGACTACGAAAGCCTGTTGCTCCCAACAGCGCCACACGCCAAGTATCATTGGGCAAAAATACTAAACCAATATTGCCATTCAAAGCACCTGCCTTTTGGGTGATGTTGGTAAAAGGAAAAGGATAGAAATCCAGAGGCTCGAAGTTGGCTTTCAGCAAGGTGTAGGTATAGCGCAAACCGTCGTTCAATATCCATTTGTCATTGATTTCCCACGAATGCGTCAGATATGCAGCCGCGCTACTCATGCTTGCGCCACCTGCGGGATAGCGTGTGCTAATAGGTTCGGTGAGTTGAGTGTCTATATTTTCTTTTTCTGCAACAGACTCAACCCTATTGTGAGCAAGTTCTATACCATAACGCAACTCTTGTTCGCCAATATTTTTGCTCATATCCAAGTTAAGGGTATACACCTTAACGTTTTCGGTGCGATGGTTCAACCAAGGACTACCAAAGCTGCGGTTGTGTCGGCTTTCTTGAACGTCCTGAAATGCTAAGGTGAGCTTAGACGTGTTGTATAGCCAGTTATCGGTGTGGTGTTCGCTTTGGAAACTTGCCAAAAGGCGTTGTTGCGGACCATAATACCATTGTGCATTTTTCAAAATACCGCTACTATTTATTTCGGTTAGTCGGTCATATCTATAGACATCGGAGGAAGTAGAATACTGCAAATTGAGTGAATGCGTTGTTTTGGCAGAAGGCATAAACGCCACTTTTTGCAAAACATCGTATTGACTATAGCCTGTTTGGACTTGTAGGTTGGGATTATTATTGACCATCATCGAATCTTTTCCGTTGATGCGTTCCACATAATAGGGACGTTTACCAAAGTCTTCGTAGCCATGCGAACGCCAATTGCCCTGTCGCAAATCGTCGAAGTCGGAATAGGTGAAGCTTGTCAAAGAAGCCCACTTTTTGCCACCCAAATTAACATCGATGTGTCCCGTTTTTTCGATATTGGCAGTCGAAAACCGCCCAAATACATTGACTTGAGTGCTTGATAATTGTGGTTTTTTTGTATAAAAGTGCATCACACCGCCCAAGGCATCGCTACCATATACCACCGAACCTGCACCAAAAACCAACTCGGTTTTGTCTATAACACTATTGTCCATAGTGATGACATTTTGCAAGTGTCCGCCTCTGAAAATGGCGTTGTTCATCCGCACACCGTCCACAACAATCAAGACTTTATTGGCTTCGAAGCCGCGCAATACGGGGCTTCCTCCACCCATCTGGCTGCGTTGTACAAACACATTACCGCTATTTTGCAACACATCGGCGCTGGTTTGTTGGCTCATAAACTGCAATTCTTTCGACTTTAATACAACAATTTGCTGGGCTACATCGCGTTTTTTTTCCTCGAATCGGCTCGCTGATACCACTACTTCGTTAAGGTCATAACTTTTTTCTGTCAAAAAGACGCGGTAGTTTTGTTGTTGCAGTTGGGTCATGTTTAGGTTTTGTTCATTGTAGCCAACTGCCGAACAAGTGATGTATATGGTGGGCATGATTGGCGATAAATCAGCTTTACCATTATTATCTGTAATGATATTTTTTTGTTGGTCATTCGTCAAAGTGACGCTTGGAATGGGCTGTAGCGTAATTTTATCTACTATTTGAATGTTTTGAGATTTACCTATTAAAGTACCCAAAATTAGCCCTGTAATTATAATAAGGATATGTTTCATTTTTTTGTTTTTTTTGTTGCTCATGGTGAGCAAAAGTGAAAAATTATGTGTTGATAATAGCGCATGACATTGGTTTGCCAATAGACAAAAAGAGGCTAATAACCTTATTCGCATAAGATTTTAAGCAAAAAAACGGCTAATTTTGTTATACTTTGGGAGGCGGCGAAGGGATTTCGCCAATAGGCGCTTGATAACCAAAAGTGTATGGCATGGCTATCAAAATGGAGGAAAATTGGATAGGCGAAAAAATATAGGCATTTGGAAGCACATAAAGCACTCCCATTTTTAGTGTTAATAGAATGTTGTGGTCATTTTTTTGAGGGATAGTGTTTTTTTCTGCAAATTGTGTTTGTAGTTGTTGTTCGTGAGTATCTTTTTTACAAATAAGGTGTATGCACTCTCCCTCGCTGTATTGCGATTTAAGGTCGTATAGTTCGTTTTGGTAGCGAAATTCGTGAGGTTTGAGCCACAAAAGCTGTTGATAATCAGCTTTATCCAAACAAAGATGGTGTAGTTTTTCGGGAGCAAGGGTTTTCAGTTCCTGTTGCACTACTTCATAGCGGTTTTGCTGAAAATAGACAAACAACAAGTCGTATCCCACGCTTTGGCATAGGATAAGGAGCAATAATCCATAAATTGTCGATTTTTGCATGGTTTGAAGTATGTTGTTGGTCTATATCAAGGCTGCAAAGGTACAACAATTAGCCGATTTTTTAGCTTTTATGGTCATTTTGGGGGACAAAAAAAACAAGAGACCCCTCTTTTGAAAGGTGTCTCTTGTCGTTTTTAGAAGTACAGTTTTGCATGAAGCATAAAGCAAATAAACTTCATTTATTTTACTTCTTCGAAATCGATATAGTCTTCGTTATCGTTAGTTTTGGCGGTAACAATAGGTTGTTTATCGCGTTGTTGGGTATTTGGGTTGGTATTGTTTTGAGAAAAATTCCCATTGCCATAGAAATCTTTAAACATTTGTTCGCGGTGTGCGCGAGCTTCGGGCGTATTGGCTTTTCGGAACAAGTTTACGAAAAAAAATATCCTTGACAAAAAGCGAATACCGTAGTAGATAAGCAAACAAATGACAAAGTATTTAATAAATAGCGCTATCATGGAAAGAGGAGGGTTGAGGAAAATAAAAAAAACAAAACAGCTCAAACATAAGCAAAGAATAAGTTTTACTCGATGGCTTGTCGTTGCTTGAGCTGTTTTGCAAAAAAAATTATGCGTTAGGAATGCGCAATACTTGTCCTACATAGATTTTATCGGGGTGAGACAACATTGGGCGATTGGCTTCGAAAATTTCGTTGTAACGACCGCCGCTACCATACACTTCTTTAGAGATTTTAGAGAGTGTATCACCTGCTTGAACGGTATAGAAAGTAGATTCAGGAGTATCGTCAGCGGTAGTTCTTTCAGCGCTTTGTACCAATTCGATACGGTCATCTACGGTTGCAATACCTTCTACATTACCGCACACCAATACCGCTTTTTCTTTATTGCTGCGCGAAGAAGTTGAACCATAAACAATTGCTGTATCATCTTCTACTTCTACATTAAGGTTTTCAATACCTAAACCCCATGTTACGTTTACTAGATTTTCCAATTCAGCGCCTTTGCGTTCTTCGTATTCGTCTTGGCGTTGTTCGGCGACTTCGCGAGCAGCTTCGTCTGCTGCTGCTTTTTTAGCTGCTTCTGCTTCAGCACGTTTTTTGCCACCAAAAATTTTGGCACCAGCATCTTTGATAAAAGAAAATAAACCCATTTTGTTTAAAAATTTTAGATGTAAGAAATTAAAAAAGAAGTTTTTTTTGTTCTTTGCGGCAAAGTTACGGCATTTTGAGGAATTATTGCAAAATATGCTTGAAATTTTTACAAAATACCTTAATTTTATGCTGCTTAGGCGTTTTTTTGTTATGACGCAAAAAATGCTTCAAAGTATCGTTTTTTGCTCTAAAATTATTTTTTTTTGTGCAATGTACACAATTTTGGCATATTTCTATTACTTTTGCCTAATTTTTAGCTTATCTAAATCCTATCAAAAATGTTACAACAAAAATCTAAACTATTGTGGTTGTTTGTGGTGATAGCCAATTTGATGTGCTTCACCAATTGTAAAGACGACGATGATGATGATAATGTCATCAAAATTAGTCCGAGTGCAACCGCCGAAGCCGAATTGCAAACGGCACTTATTAATGCTGTGGAAGGACAGGTCATCGAACTGCAAGCGGGTACGTTCAATATGACCAACACTATTAGCATTGCTGACAAGAAAAATTTGGTTTTGCGCGGTGTGGGGCGCGACCAAAGTATCCTCAACTTTGATGGACAAACGGCTGGTGCCGAAGGAATTTATGCCATTAATATGACAGGTGTGTTGTTTGCCGATTTTACGGTAAAAGAAACGCCGGGCGATGCCATTAAGGTTAAAGACTCGAATGGTGTGACTTTTTGTGATGTTGCCACCATTTGGGAGGCAGTGGCTGACTCGGCAAGTGGAGCTTATGGTCTATATCCTGTTACCTCCAAAAATGTGTTAATTGATGGTTGTTTAGCCAAAGGTGCGTCCGATGCGGGCATTTATGTGGGACAATCCGACACGGTTGAGGTGCGCAATTCGGTGGCAGAAGGCAATGTGGCGGGCATAGAGATAGAAAATACTTCTAATGCCGATGTATATAATAATGTAGCACAACACAATACAGGTGGTTTGCTGGTATTTGATTTGCCCAATTTGCCCAAAAAGACCGGTGGCAACAACCGTATTTTCAACAACCAAGTTTTGAATAATGATGGTGCAAACTTTGCACCTCCCGGCAATATGGTGGCTAATGTACCCATCGGCACAGGTATTATGCTGATGGCAGCCGAAGATGTGGAAGTATTTGGCAATACCATCACAAACAACAATATTATGGGTATTGGCATTGTGAGCTATGAGGTGTTTGCCTATCTCAATCCTGCTTTCCAATACAACGATCCGCTGTATGACCCACATTCTTGGGGCGTACATATCCACAACAATACTTTTTCGCGCAGCAATACGCTACCCAGCGGCAACAATGCCATCGGTACGCTCTTGGCACTACAATTTAACAACGGCGATGTTCCCGATATTCTGTATGACGGCATTCCTGATAACAACGATTTTCAGACCAACGAAACGAAAAAAATCTGTATCCACGACAATACGGGTGCCGATTTTTGTAATTTAGATGCCGAAAATCTGTTCGTAGATAAAAGTTATGACGTAACACCTTATAACTGCACGCGTCCCGCAGTCAATGAACATACTGCCGATGCTCCTGCTTGTGAATAATTGATAGCATAAAAATTTGCTGCCCGCTAATGAAAATACTCATTATCGGGCAGTTTTTTATTTTTTTTAATAAAAAGAGTTATTGATAAAAAAATTACTTACCTTTGTGTTTTAATTCCTTTTATTTTTGGTTTGGTATGTGTTGAAAAAAAGGAAATGAACAAAATATTGTACAATAATAATATCTTACTACAGATAGATTCAAACAATAAGGGTTATGAAAAATATTATCTCCATTATATTAATGCTTATTTTGGCAGTATTATTTGGTTGTAATAATGACAGAAAATTTTCAGAATTAAAAAAACTTTCTACATTACAAAAAACACTGTTTATTCCAACAATAGAACACAAAATTTCGAGCAATAAAAATACCGTTTACTGCGCAACATTACTTTTTGCTTGGAACGAGATAAAACAACAATTTCCTTCTCCTTTAACAATTTCGAATAACTATCCTGACCTTCAAATGCTTCATAAAGCAAACACTTTTGTAAATGTTTTAAACGATAATGAATACACTGCTAATGGAGAAATCGATGGAAATATAATAAAAGCAAGCGCTATATTTAATAAATCTTTACCTTTCGAAATTAAACTAGAAAGTTTTGGTAATAGGCTTGTTTTTGATGGACAAAAAGTAGCTTCTTTTGGAATAACAGGAAATAATAGTTTTCAACAACAACAAATCGTCGATATTTTATACTACAAAAATGACAAAAACTTTATTATTAAACTTTTGCCCAAAGAACCTAAACATGAAATTATTTTGTTTATGACAAACAAAAATCTCGATTATATGGCAGAAGCAATAAAAGAGGTAGAAAAATTGACTAAAATTGGAAAATCTGAAAAGAAAGATAAGAAAACAGCTTGGAAATACTTTTTTAATGAAGAAGATGAGTTAATTATCCCTCAATTTAATTTTAATATTGAAACCAACTACAATACTTTGGAAGGAAATGGTTTTAGTGTGGGTACAAAAAAATTTATAATTGAAGAAGCCTATCAAAGAACTGCATTTATATTAGATGAAAGTGGAGCAACTATCGAAAGCAAAGCCGAAACTGCTGCTTATACAGGAATTGAGGAAGAAATAGTAAAACCCAAACCCAAAAAAATGATTTTTGACCAAGCATTTTTGCTTTTATTAAAAAGAATAGATGCAAAATATCCTTATTTTGGATTATGGGCTGCAAATTCGGAATTAATGACAAAACAATAAGCGTAAAATTATTGGTTTTCATGGCAATAATGCTTAAACCTAAAGTATTTATTTTGTTTTTTATTGCTATCCTGCTTAAAAAATATTAGTAAAATACTTTGTAAAATAACTATTCAAAAATAACTCTCCTATTATGGATAATTTTAAAAATGTTCTGGAAAGTTACAAGTTATCTGCCCAAGATATTGGGCTAATTAAACAAATTGCTATTGCGCAAAATATCAAAACCTACAAAACACTTGTTGATTATGGCGAAAAATGTCAACATATCTACTTCATCTTGAAAGGTGGTTTTGTTATGCAACTTATCAAAGAAGATGATGGTAGCGAAAGAACTGTTAATTTCTTTTTGGATAATTTTCAGCCATTTATGACTGTGCCACAAAGTTTTTTTCGCGATGTGCCAAGTAATTGCAAATTAATGGCAATAAAAAATTCTGATATTTTGGTATTTCCCAAACAAAAGATACTACAATTGGCTGAAAATAACCTATCTGTAAAATCATTTTATCAAGACCAAATTATACAGGCTTTGTTAAACGAATTAGATTTTAGAATGAAATTATTGTCTCTTTCGCCTCCTAAAATGTACAAATTATTGATTACAGACTATCAAGAAATCATACAAAATGTATCCTCACGTCATATTGCCAACTTTATTGGCATCTCACCCGAATGGTTGAGCAATCTGAAACGCACCCTCTAAGCACATCTATTTTAAACCTTAAAGTTATTTAAGGGTATAGTTCTAAAGTATCCATTATCTTTGCATCATTTTTCATAATTAAATTTTTCAAAGATGAATTGGGTAGAACTAACCGTATTGCTCAGTGGAATTGCTTGGACAATTACCTATGTAGCACTTGTTTATCGTGGCATCAAAGATAAGTCTTATGGTATGCCGCTTGTACCTTTGGCGATGAATTTTGCTTGGGAGGTCACTTTTTCGCTTATTTATCCGCCACACGCAGCGGGTAGCATGGCAAAGATCATCAATACAGTTTGGATGATTTGTGATGCTGGAATTGTAATAACGTTTTTTTTATATGGTTACAGGTATTTTCAGAACCATTACAAAATTTCAAAATCCGAATGGTGGATGCTTGCCATAGTTGCTTTTGTTGCGGCTTTTGGAATTATGATTGAAGGGGGTAAGTTTTTTGGACAATTTGAACCCTTTTTTCACAAAGAAATTTTTGAAGGCGCAAAATTCATTGCCTTTATCCAAAATCTCATAATTTCGGTTTGCTTTGTCTTAATGATTTGGGAACGACAATCCTCTGAGGGGCAATCTTTCACCATTGCTTGGTCAAAATGGATAGGAACATCTATGACTGTTGGGATATCTTACCTTTTAGCGGATCATAAAGGCGAAGATGCTACTTTAGTTTTTATCATTATTTTAGCAACCTTTGTGTTTGACACCTACTATATGCGCTTGATTTATAATCAACTTAAAAAAGAAGGCATTAATCCTTGGACAAGATTATGATTATACAAATAGTATTCTGGATTTTAAAAGGCTCACTAACAATACTTTTTGCTTTTGCTGGCATAAACAAACTTTTTTTGCCCAAAGCGACATTATTGGATAAAGGCATGAAAGGTTTAGTCAATCTGAGCAGCGAACAAATCAAAATAGTCGGTTTTTTAGAACTATTAGGTGCTGTGGGTTTGATTTTACCTACTTTACTGAATATTTATCCTGCATTGTCGGGTATTGCTGCCTTATGTTTGGGTTTGACAATGGTTGTAGCAGCGCTAATAAACCACAAACTCCAACTTTCTATTGTTCCTAATATTATCATTTTGGTAATATGCCTTTTTATTGCTTATACAGAATTAATTTAGACAGGAACTAGCAAAATTTCACAAATATTCTTACTCCTATTATTTACGGCAAATTTTGAATTTCACAAAATTTGCCGTATTTTTGTGCTTAAATCTGCATCTGTAAACACGTAATAATAAAATGTCCCAAAATGGACAATTTAAAACATTAATAAACCCTAAATTAATCCAATTCAATGTATAAAATATCCACCGTTTTTATAAAAGCTCAAATCCCCGAAGCCACCTTAGATGGCATTATTAAACTGTATATAAACGAACTTAAGAATCAAAGCGTTGACAACATTTCGGTTAAGGATAATACTATTTTGTTTTCTAATGACCTAATCCGATTGTATACAAATCGATGGGCAGATAAATTTTGGCATTTTAGTACTGGACAAATTAAATTGGTTGATGAAAATAAAAAATTTGTGATTTATCTTACAGCAGATACAAGTAGGGCTTATAAAGTCGCAGGAATCCCATCAATCATTATTTGCTCCATTTTTTTGTTACTATTGGGAGTCCAGATAGTTCCTTTTTTTCTGGTTTTTTGCTTCTTTTCTTTTAAAATATTAGCGCATCTTATTTCTCTCTACGTTTTTTTTCCTATTTATTTTGAAAGTGTTAGAAATGATATCGAAAAACGATTTCAATAGCAGTAATTAACTGCTTTTAAGTTAGTAAATTTTCTATTTTACAAAATTTTGTTGTATTTTTGTGTGCATTCTTACTCATTTTTTAAATAAAAAACAGCATGAAACGATTAATTTTCTTATTATCAATTTGGGGACAAATTGCTTATGCACAACAAACAAAGTCAAGCACATCTGCCTATACAATAGTAAATACTTTACATATTAGGTTTGCATCTGAGATACAAGCCATAGATATTTGGACTATCGATTCGCTTACCTTTTCAGGAACATTAACTAACTTTACAAGAAAGTTTAAACCTGATAAATTAGGGCAAAAGCCGAAATCCGCTCCTTCAAAAGAATTTTATAGCCAAATAAGTCAATTAGATAGCAATACAGCGCAAAAAGTCTACCAATTATTCAAAGAAAAAGCTATTTTTGACCTACCACCACAAAATAGTATTGCAGGTTGGAGAAGTGGTTTAGATGGAGTAACGTATCAAATTGAATATGCTTATAGTAATTATTATTTTTCTGAAATTTACTGGACACCCCAAATATTCGTTCATACAATTGAGGAAGCTAAACGTTTGTCTGAATTAATTCAAGAGCTAGAAAAATTATTAAACCTTCAAAATTCTTTTGAAAACTTTATAGATTTGCTACCCAAAGGGTATTATACACTAGAAGGAATTATAAAGTTAGAAAAAAAACAAGCAACAAAAAACAAACGTCATGCGAAGTAACAGTAAACAAATACTGTGTCTGTATAATATTTTTTCTGAATAATAATTATTAAACAACATTCTGAAAAATGATCTCTACAAAATGGCTTAATCGATTAATCTTGTTTAGCCTATATTTAGCAATCATACAAATGCCAGCTATTTACTATTATATAAATGGAGTGCTGGCTCTATTTTTACTTATGTTGTATTTACCTATGGTTGCTGGGTTAACCATATTTTTAGTTGTCGCTGTTTTACGAAAACCCAAAACTGAGCGGGCAACAGAACACATAATGGGACTCATTCTGACTATATTTATTGGTACTTGGACAATGATTTTTGGTGAAAGTACTATTGAAAAATACGAATGGTTGTTACGCAAAGATACGCGAAAAGACATCGTTCGCCGCATCAAAGCAGGCGAAATAGCAGCAGATATAACTCGTTATGGTGTGTATCATTTACCAATATGGTATCAACCGCCTATTTCGAGTAGCGGTAATGACATAAGCATCGAAAAAACAGAACAACAAACTTTAACAGTGGAATTTTTTATAAACAGAGGTTTTTTAGACCACTATTCTGCTTTCCTATATACTGATGATCCGGGAACGATACAAACCTTTGATAAGGAAATTAT
>JAEUUX010000185.1 GCA_016787295.1 Chitinophagales bacterium | reverse complement strand
TAATCTGCACGTGCAAATTGGTTCTGGCGTGTTCCCAGCGTTAATCTGCACGTGCAAATTGGTTCTGGCACGGTGCCAGCGATAATCTGCACGTGCAAATTGGTTCTGGCGTGTTCCCAGCGATAATCTGCACGTGCAAATTGGTTCTGGCGTGTTCCCAGCGATAATCTGCACGTGCATATTGCTTCTGGCACATTCCCAGCGATAATCTGCACGTGCAAATTGGTTCTGGCGCTGCGCCAGCGTTAATCTGCACGTGCAATCGGACTAAAACCTTTCGGGGGTTTAAAATCCCCGAAAGGTTGGGGGCTAATTGGCATATTCCCACTGCTAATTCTCTCCTGTATATTGCCCATAAATAACAAGATTTTTTTGCAAAACGGTTTTTGTATGCCTAAATTTTTCTTATTAAGAGCAATAGGTATAAGAAAATCCCTTAGTAACCAACAATTTTTCGTACTTTTGCACCCGCAATTGGCTTATATTGGAAGGAGATTATTAAAAATATGGGTATGACTACTTTTTTTCTATTGTTTGATGAGCAGGACGAACCGCATGTACGTGCTTTGCAACAACATTTACAGCCTTTGGTGCGACAAGCTATGTTGGAGGTCTTGAATGTGGCGGATATACCTGCGGGCGCGGATAAAGATAGCGAAACGGCGAGCTATCACCACAAGGCTACGCATTATTTACTGTTTGTTAGTGCCAATAGTCTTAGCAATGAGGCTATATATTCGCAAGTGAAGGCTGCTATTGACCAACAAAAAGCGGTGTGGTTGGTGCTGGTGCGTCCTTGCGTGTGGCGCGATGCTTTGTTGGAGCAATGTTTGGTCATGGTTAACAAACCCATCACCGACTACGCCCAAATCGATACTGCCTACCACGACAATACGATAGCCATTGCCCAAAGTATTGACCCAAGTTATGTGGCAATAAGCAACGACAAGAGCAAAGAGGAAGATGGGGCGCAACAAGCACCCGTGCAACAGCAATTTGCTGCCAAAATCTACAATATTCAGCACATAGACAAAGCAGATTTTTCCTAATGTTGTGCGTTGATGGTGTTTATTATTGTTCATTCGCTTGGTGGATAGTCCAAATTTGCCCTATACAGCTACTTTTTGCTCTATCGTAGGGTTAAAACCCTATATTACGGAGAGTTTATTGGTTTTGTGGCGTGATGATGCGTCCTATATAGCCACTTTTTGTCCCTTTTCTATCATTACCAACTAAAACGAAATGGTATGTTACCTCATAGTCTCCGCATACATGGCATAGAACAAGACCGATTGGTCGTTTTCATTGACGGTAAGCAACAAATCATTCCGAATAATTGGAGTGCGTTGCAGCAATTAGGCAAACAGTTTAGTGACCTGCAAATTACGGTGGGCGATAAGATTTACAACATTGGAAGTATCAACGAGGCTACTTTCAACTTGATTGTCCAAGAAATCAAACTACCGCGCCGCTTGTGCAACCTACTTCCGCGCCGAAGCCGCAAAGACATTGTGGGCAGGGAGCGAGATATAGCGCAGGTGCGCGCCATGCTCGAACAGGAACAAGCCTTAGTGGTGGTGAATGCCATTGGCGGTATGGGCAAAACGACCCTTTTAGAGGTGTATGTAGATAGCTATTTCAACGACTACCACAATATCTTGTGGGTAAAACAGGGAGATGGACAAAGCCTGCCCGATGCCTTCATTAGCACGGAAGGTTTGTTTGTTACCCTTGGCATAGACCAACAAAACACCGACCCAAAGGAATGGTTTACTATGGTAGTGGCACGCCTCCACCGCATTCCCGACCGTCCCTGCTTGCTCCTCATTGACAACGCCCAAGAAGACCTTGCGAACTATCGCCACCAAATACCCTGCCCACCCAACTGGCACGTATTGATAAGCTCGCGCGAAAGTATTTATGGCTATACCGAATATGCCTTAGACCAACTGTCGCCCGACGAAGCCCTGCAACTCTTTAACCGCCATTATACCCGAAACGCCATTAGCACCGAAGACCGACAAAAGCTCTTAGCCCGCATTGAATACCACACCCTTGCCATTGAGATATTGGCAAAAACAGCCCAAGTTATGCGTTTTGATGCCCAACAACTCTTTGAGGCATTGGCAACAGATGCTGCTACCTATATTACGGTTGCACACCAACCCAACTCTAACCAACGCATACAGCGCGTGATGGGCTATTTGGAGAGTATTTACGATTTGAGCCGTATAGAGGGCGATGCCCTGTCTTTGTTGTGCCAATTCACCTACTTACCTGCTGCCAATATTCCCTATAGCACCCTACAGTTGCTATTAGATACCCATAGTAATCCTTTGCAGCACCGACTTCTACCTTCCTTGCAAGCATTGCGCGAAAAAGGCTGGATTAGTGAAGACAGCGCGACCGATAGCTACCGTATGCACACCATCGTAGCCCAGATTATACGCAAAAAGCAAGCCCCACCAATGGAATTGGCTATGCCTTTGCTTGAAAATGTAACAGCCTGTCTCCATCTTGACCAAAGCAAAGATAATCCCGCAGATAAGTTTGTTTGGGTGCCTTATGGAGAGCGTTTGGTGGAGGTGTTGGGGAGTTTTGAGGTGGAAGAGATGGGAGTATTGCAGAATAATTTAGCCTTAGTATTAAAAGACTTAGGCGAATATGCACAAGCCCAAATCCTTTTGCTAAAAGCCATCAGTATTGGTGAAAAGCATTTTGGGACAGAACACCCTACTTTGGCTACCTATTATTCTAATTTAGCCTTAGTATTACAAAACTTAGGTAATTATGAACAAGCTAAAAGTCTTTTGTTAAAAGCTATTAGTATTGAGGAAAAGCATTTTGGGACAGAACACCCTACTTTGGCTGCCTATTATTCCAACTTAGCTACAGTATTACAACACTTAGGTAACTATGACAAGGCGCAAAGCTTCTTGCAAAAAGCCATCAGTATTGATGAGAAGCATTTTGGGACAGAACACCCTAATTTGGCTACCCACTATTCTAATTTAGCCACAGTATTACAAAACTTAGGTAAATATGAACAAGCTAAAAGTCTTTTGCTAAAAGCCATCAGCATTGATGAAAAGCATTTTGGGACAGAACACCCTACTTTGGCTACGCTGTATGCTAATTTAGCCTTAGTATTACAAAACTTAGGTAATTATGACGAAGCTAAAAGCCTTTTGCTAAAAGCCATCAGTATTGATGAAAAGCATTTTGAGACGGAACACCATACTTTAGCTATTCGTTATGCTAATTTAGCCTTAGTATTACAAAACTTAGGTAATTATGACGAAGCTAAAAGTCTTTTGCTAAAAGCCATCAGTATTGATGAGAAGCATTTTGGGACAGAACACCCTACTTTGGCTACTCGTTATTCTAATTTAGCTTTAGTATTAAAAGACTTAGGTAATTATGACGAAGCTAAAAGCCTTTTGCAAAAAGCCATCAATATTGATGAAAAGCATTTTGGGACAGAACACCCTACTTTGTCCGTTCGTTATTCTAATTTAGCCTTAGTATTACAAGCCTTAGGTAACTATGAAGAAGCTCAAAGCCTTTTGCTCAAAGCCATCAGCATTGATGAAAAGCATTTTGGGACAGAACACCCTACTTTGGCTACTCGTTATGCTAATTTAGCTTTAGTATTACAAGGCTTAGGCAATTATGAACAAGCTAAAAGTCTTTTGCTAAAAGCCATCAGCATTGATGAAAAGCATTTTGGGACAGAACACCCTACTTTGGCTACCCGTTATGCTAATTTAGCTTTAGTATTACAAGGCTTAGGCAATTATGAACAAGCTCAAAGCCTTTTGCAAAAAGCCATCAGTATTGGTGAAAAGCATTTTGGGACAGAACATCCTAATTTGGCTATCCGTTATTCTAATTTAGCTTTAGTATTAAAGGCTTTAGGTAACTATGAAGAAGCTAAAAGTCTTTTGGAAAAAGCCATCAATATTGCCAAAAAACATTTTAGCAATGATCATCCTAATATGGTCACGCTCCGCAACAATTTAGCCGCAGTATTGCAAAAAGTGGATAAAGACAACAAGTCTTAAATCCTTTTGCAGAACAATAGCTTTCGCCAATCAATAAAAAAGTGAGCATAGCACCATACACTCCCATCACTATTCAACGCCCCAGAACCATTCACCCAGCAAAACAGCTATAATAAGGTATGGTTTAGCATATCTTGGCAACAAGATGAAAAAATGGTATCGCGGACTGCCCTCGTGCAAAAGACACATACCGACAAAAAGCTTGCTAATGCCGCTACCCCCAAACAAGCCTGAAAAAATGACAAGATGTCATAGAAACGTAGCTAACCGATTAGCAAAAATCATAACGGCATAGCATTATTTCACAAAACATTGTGAAAAAACCTTTCGGGGGTTCTAAACCCCCGAAAGGTTGAGGGCAATTATCCATTAAATATCACCATTCCACAAAGTTTCAACCCTACTTTACGAAACAAGCACCGACATTCCGACAAACACACTGCAAAACAACAAAGCAACAACACTCCACTCCCCAAACAAGCCTGAAAAAATGACAAGATGCTATAGAAATGTAGCCAACCAAGTAGCAAAAATCATGACGACATAGCATTATTTCACCAAGCATTGGTATAATATCACCCCGTCGGGGTTCGTGTTTGGGGCTATTATCTATTTGCTATAATCATTTCACCCCATCGGGGTTTTATTTTGGTTAAAACCTTTCAGATGTTTCAAGACTCCGAAAGCTTGAGGGTAATTGGCATAACCTTATCATCAATCTGCACCTGAATATTAATGACAGGCATCAGCCACAGGTAGCAACGGTACTTGTACCGTTGGACAACAGTAACCCAAAGGCAATCTGTACCCCCACATATCAATAACAGCACACTCCCCCCGCTAATTTGCACCTGCATATTGTCGCATAATTATCAACTTTTCAACGGTACAAGTACCGTTGTTACCTACATCACCTTCCCACCGTTAATCTGCAAAAACAACCCTGAAAGGGTGATAGGTTTATAGCACGAGGCAACCCAACAAATAGCAAAAACCCCGATGGGGTGGTATGATTCGACCCAATATTGTGAAAAAACCTTTCGGGGGTTCTAAACCTCCGAAAGGTTGAGGGCAATTATCCATTAAATACCACCATTCCACAAAGTTTCAACCCTACTTTAGGGAGCAAGCACCGACATTCCGACAAACACACTGCAAAACAACAAAGCAACAACACTCCACTCCCCCCAACCACTCCCCTTCATCAACAATTGATAAAGATGGAAGATTTTATTTCAGCCGAAGATTATGCCAAATTAGGTATAGCGGCACAAGAAGCGGCTGACTATGAAGCAGCTAAAGCCCATTTTGAACGGGCTATTACTATCAATATACAAGAGTTTGGCGAAGATAGCACGCTTTTGCCCATTAACTATGCTAATTTAGCCATCGCTTTATATAAATTGGGCGATACTGTCGAAGCCCAAAACCTTTTGGAAGATGCTATTGCCCTCAACAAAAAGCATTTTCCCGAAGGACACCCCACTTTTGCCGATTTGTATAATAAATTAGCCTTAGTGTTGGAAAGATTGGGCAAATATGCCGAAGCTCAAAGCCTTTTGGAAGCCACTATTGCTATAGAAGAAAAACATTTTGGCAAAGACTACCCCAATTTGGGGCTAAGTTATCATGCCTTAGCAACAGTATTACAACAGTTGGGCAACTGTAAAAAAGCCCAAAGCCTGCTGAAAAAAGCCATCGTTATCAATGAAAAACACCTTGACCCCAACGACCCTCAAATAGCTATTAATTATGATAGTATGGCAATGGTGCTATGCGAATTAGGCAATTATAAACAAGCCCAAATCTTTATGGTCAAAGCCATTGCCATCAACGAAAAACATTTTGAGCAAGGTCACCCCAGACTGCTTAACAACTATGCCAATTTGGCGACCATATTAGGCGATTTGGGCAAAGACAAAGAAGCCCGAGACATTTTGGAAAGAATTATTGCCATAGAAGAGGCAAGTTTAAATACCGGTCACTTCGAATTAGCTACCACCTATTATAATTTAGCCACCGTATTAAAAAACTTAGGCGAATTTGAGAAAGCCAAAGACCTTTTGCTCAAAGCCATCGCCATAGAAGAAGCACATTTAGGTGCCACTCACCCCACTTTGGCTGCCTCTTATTCCAATTTATCCACTGTGTTCATCGATTTGAAAAACTATGAACAAGCCCAAGCCTATTTGCGAAAAGCCATTGCCATAGGAGAGGCGCATTCGAAAACCTACCAGACTGACTTGGCTGTCTATTATTTTAATATAGGGCTGGTGTTAAAAAAAATGGGTAAATTCAACGAAGCGCGTACCTTTTTGCTAAAAACAGCAAGCATTAACGAACGCGACCCCAACACAACCATCGATATTTTGCTAGGCATTTATACCGAACTAATCCACGTGTCAAAGATATTGGGCAAAAACCTCGACGCTAAAGCCTATTTGCAAAAAGCTAACGCACTCGTTCGCCGAAAGAGATAAGCAAAGCACCATGCACCCTCCTTGTTCCTCAAACCCCCAAAGCCATCAACCCAACAAAACCGCTATAATAGCACACTATTTAGCCCATTATTGCACAACAAGCCCCAACTCCGCTCCAAAAACACCCCCCAACTCCCACTAATTCCCGTTCATCAATAATTTTTAAACATGGAAGACTTTCATTCAGCAGAAGATTATACCGAATTAGGTATCGAAGCACAAGAAGAGGGTGACTATGAAGCCGCCAAGACCTATTTTGAGCAAGCCCTTGCTATGAATATACAAGAGCTTGGCAAAGATAGCAGCCTTTTGCCAATTGACTACTCCAATTTAGCCACAGCCTTGCTGGGTTTGGGTGATGCCGAAGAAGCCCAAAGCCTTTTGGAGCGCGCTATTGCCATCAATGGAAAGCATTTTTCTAAAGGACACCCCACTTTTGCCGATTTGTATGGCAATTTAGCCTTAGCCTTACATGATTTGGGCGATTATGACGAAGCCAAGCGCCTCTTGGAGACCACTATTGCCATAGAAGAAAAACATTTTGGCAAAGACTATCCCAATTTAGCTACAAGTTATAACAGTTTAGCACTTGTATTACAAAATTTGGGGGACTATAAAAAAGCCCAAAGCCTCTTGAAGAAAGCCATCGCCATCAATGAAAAACATTTTGGCACCGACGACCCTAAAGTGGCTACCAACTATGAAAATTTGGCTATGGTGCTATCCGATATAGGCAACCATAAACAAGCCAAAACCCTCATCGAAAAAGCCATTGCCATCAATGAAGCGTATTTTGAAGACGATCACCCTACTGTCCTTAACAACTATGCTAATTTGGCTACTATATTAGGTGACTTAGGCGAAGACAAGGAAGCCCGCGACATTTTGCAAAGAGTTATTGCCATAGAAGAGGAAAGTTTGGGTCTCGACCACCCAGATTTGGCTACTAACTATAGTAATTTAGCCACCATATTGCAAAACTTAGGCGAACTTGACAAAGCGAAAAGCCTATTACTCCGAACCATTGCCATAGAAGAAGCGCATTTTGGCACCGACCACCCTACTTTGGCTACCTCTTATGGCAATTTAGCCGCTGTATTCATCGACTTGACTAACTATGACCAAGCCCAAGTCTTTTTGCGAAAAGCCATTGCCATAGAAGAAGAACATTCCGACGATGACGAGTCTGATTTGGCTGTCTCTTATTTTAAATTGGCTAGCCTATTAGAGGTGTCGGACAAACACGACGAAGCCTACAGCTTTTTGATGAAAGCCGCAGCTATTAAAGAAGCAGATTTTGAAAAAGATAACGAAGCTTTGACCGGAATCTATACCGTATTAGCCGAAGTACTAGAATCAATGGGCAAATCCGACGAAGCTAAGGCGTATTTGCAAAAAGTTTCGTTCCTATCCCGTTCAAAGAAATAGCCAAAGCACTACACTCCCTCCTTGCTCCTCAAACCCCCAAAGCCACCAACCCAACAAAACCGCTATAATAGCACACTATTTAGCCCATTATTGCACAACAACTCCCAACTTCACCCCAAAACCAGCTATCAGCCCGCAACCATTCCCGTTCATCAACAGTATTTAAACATGGAAGACCTTCATTCGGCAGAACATTACGCCGATTTGGGCAGAGCGGCACAAGAAGCAACTGACTACAAAGCAGCTAAAGCCCATTTTGAAAAAGCAATTGCTATCAACGAACGGCAGTTGGGCAAAAACCATCTCACATTGGCTCAAAATTATGCCCATTTAGCTGCTGTGCTAAACGATTTGGAAACATATACCGAAGCAAGGAACTTTTTGCAAAAAGCAATAGCTATCCAAGAAAAACACTTGGGTAAAGCACACCCTGCTTTAGCCGAAAATTATACCGATTTGGGTTTAACCTTGCAAAATTTGGGCGATAATAAACATGCTAAACAAGCTTTTCGGAAGGCTATCATCATCAATCAACAACATTTGAATAGCAACGACCCCATCTTGGCAGAAAATTATACGCATTTGGGTTTGGTATTGCTAGAATTGCGCGAATATAAAGAAGCCAAAGAGCTTTTTGAACAAGCTATTCTTATTGATGAACAACATTTGGGCAGCGACGACCCTATCTTGATAGAAAATTATACCAATTTAGCGGCTGTATCCCTCGAATTGCAGGAATATGAAACGTCTAAAGCGTTTTATGAAAAAGTTATTGCCATTAATGAACAAAATTTGGGCATAGAACACCCTACTTTGGCAGAAAATTATGCAGATTATGCCTTAGTTTTGCAACGCATTAACGAACCTGAAGCCGCCCGAGATTTATTGCAAAAAGCTATTGCTATCAACGAAAAACATTATGACAATGAAGACCCAATCTTGGCAGGAAACTATGCGCGCTTAGGCTCCGTGTTGCGCGATTTATGTAACTATAAATCTGCCAGTGAGTTATTGCAAAAAGCGGTTGCTATCAATGAAAAACATTATGGCAGCAACCACCTTTCAACAGCTTTAGCATATTCGGGTTTAGCAATAATCCTGCGCGAGATGGGGAAACTATTGGAGACTAAAGCCTTGTTGCAAAAAACGGTGGCTATCCAAGAAAAACAGTTGGGTAGCCAGTACGCTATATTCTCCGAAAACTATAGCAATTTAGCGGTAGTATTCCAAGAATTAGGCGACAGTAAACAAGCTATAGCCATGCTGCAAAAAGTGGTGACCCTCAAAGAGAAACAGTTGGGTAACAAACACCCATCTTTACCCGCCCATTATACCCGTTTGGCAATAGCCCTACATGATATACTCGACTATAAACAGTCTAAAATACTATTGCAAAAAGCAGTGGCTATCCAAGAAAAACATTTTGGGATAGAACATCCCAATTCGGCTAATATCTATATCAATTTAGCCATGACATTGCATGGTTTAAATGAAAACCAAGAAGCTAAAAGTATTTTGGAGCGCGTAATTGCCCTTGAAGAAAAAAGGGGAGGAGGTAATTACATGGAATTGTCACAAAGTTATGTCAATTTAGGTATAGTACTACGCAGTATGGGCAAATTGGAAGCCGCCCAAACCCATATGCAAGTAGCCATTGATATTTTAGAAAAAAACTTAGGTACTAAACACCCTCAGTTGGTGCTTAGTTATGGCAATTTATCCACCGTGATGCAAGACGCGGGGGCATACAAACAAGCTAAAGCCCTCCTGCAAAAAGCTATTGATATTGAAGAAAAGTCTTTAGAACCACGATACTTTATATTGGGCATGTGTTACAATAATTTAGCCTCTTACAACAAAGAATCTAAGGATATTCCACAGGCTGTTTTTTATCTGCAAAAAGCAATAGCAATATTCAAAGAAATTTTGCCTGCTAACGACCGCAATTTAGTGAAAGCAGAAGCTGAGTTGCTGGTTATGACACAAGAATATACCAGTAATAATAGTTTGGTTGAACATTTGAAAGGCATAGGCGAAACATTTGGATAGGCATACCGCCCTTTGTAACGCTACAAAATAAGTTACTGCCACACCATCGCCCCATTGCTCCCCACACCGCGCCACAAAGCACCAATTGTATGCCCTTAGATAGTGCAGTTGCTACCCCCTTTTTCGTCCGATTATCCCCACACGAACAATATATCACCACAAAAAGAATCTCCGATGAACCAACACCAAACAGCGACACCCACGTCGCTACCCCAGCCTCTGCCGACCGTGACGGGTGCCGAAGCCGTTGTGCTTTCGTTGCTGGCAGAGGGCGTAAGCACCATATTTGGCTATCCTGGTGGGGCTATTATGCCCGTGTATGATGCTTTGTATCAATATAGCGACCAGATTCACCACGTATTGGTGCGCCACGAACAAGGCGCTATCCATGCAGCACAAGGCTATGCCCGTGCCTCCCACCAAGTTGGGGTAGCCCTTGCCACATCGGGTCCTGGTGCTACGAACTTGATTACAGGTATCGTCGATGCCTTGATGGACTCCACGCCCGTTGTGTGCATTACAGGACAAGTCGCCTCCACGCTTTTGGGTACCGATGCTTTTCAGGAAACCGATGTGATTGGCATTTCGATGCCCGTCACCAAATGGAACTTCCAAGTAACACGCGCCGCAGATATACCCCTTGCCATTGCCAAAGCCTTCTATATCGCGCGTTCGGGCAGACCTGGTCCCGTCTTGGTAGATATAACCAAAGACGCGCAGTTCGGTACGCTGGAGTTTCAGTATGAACCCTGCCGCTCGCTGCGCAGCTATCAGCCGCTACCCACTCCCGACAACGCCGCTTTGCTCAAGGCAGCCTCCCTCATCAACCAAGCACGCAAACCTTATTTGTTGGTAGGACAAGGCGTTACTTTGTCACATGCGGAGGAAGCACTGATTGCCTTCGCCGAAAAAACGGGTATTCCTGTCGCCTCAACGCTCTTGGGATTGTCCGCCTTTCCGCAGCACCATCCGCTGTACGTCGGTTATTTGGGTATGCACGGCAACTATGCGCCCAATATCAAGACGAACGAATGCGATGTTTTGGTGGCTGTTGGCATGCGCTTCGACGACCGTGTGACGGGTAATGTGCAAAAATATGCCCGCCAAGCGCGGGTTATCCATATCGACATAGATGCTGCCGAACTGAACAAAATAATCCCCACCGAAGTGCCTATCCATGCCGATGCGAAAGAAGCCTTGCTATTGCTACACGACCTTGTGCAGCCACGCCAGCACACGGCTTGGGTCAACGAGTTTAAGTTAGTTGCCCAACAGGAACAAGAGATAGTCATCAACAAAGATTTGGCACTTCACCACGTCAAACCTAAAATGGCGCGGGTCATCAACGAACTGTCCGAACTCACCAACGGTAAAGCCCTTATTGTGACCGATGTGGGGCAGCATCAGATGGCTGCGAGCCGTTATTATCGCTTCACCGAACACAACAGCATGATAACATCGGGCGGATTAGGCACCATGGGCTTTGGTTTGCCCGCTGCTATGGGTGCAAAATTAGCCTGTCCCGAGCGCGAAGTGATAGTAGTGGTGGGAGATGGAGGCTTGCAGATGACCATTCAGGAGCTGGGAACTATCATGCAGACCCAAATCGGCGTTAAGATATTGTTGCTCAATAATTCTTTCTTGGGTATGGTGCGCCAATGGCAGGAAATGTTTTTTGAGAAACGCTATTCACAAACCGAGATGCAAAATCCTAATTTCCACCTATTGGCACAAGCGTTTGGCATCAAAAGTCGACAAGTAGCCGACGTTGACGACCTGCAAAATGCCCTCCAAGAAATGCTCGACCACAATGGTGCTTTTCTATTGGAGGTGGTAGTAGAAATGGAGGAGAACGTGTTCCCAATGGTGCCAACAGGCGCAGGTGTCGGCGAAATACGTTTGCAGTAAAAGGCGCATACTTGGTATAAATATGCCTACCAATACCTGCAATATCGGCTATTGTGGGACAAAAACCTGCATATTGTTCTTTCCAAACACAACACTTAGAATTGCTGTGGTGCTTATGTGGGCAAACAGCGGTTTTCTTCTTATTGAATATACACCAAAACCATCTATCCCAATGAATAATTACCACCCGAATGGGCAAATGAACGAGCAATTGCCCGACCTTACTATATCGGTTTTTACAGAGAACCACGTGGGCTTGCTTACCCGCATCGCGCTTATCTTTACGCGCCGCAAAATCAACATTGAGAGCATTACAGTGTCCGAAAGCGAGGTCAAAGGCGTGCATCGCTTTACGATTGTGGTCAATATTCCTTTGCAAGAGGCTCGCAAAGTGGTAGAACAAATAGAAAGACAGGTAGAAGTGCTAAAGGCATTTGTACACGAAGACCACGAAATTGTACAACAAGAGATAGCACTCTACAAGGTGTCGACGCACAATATACCACCCAACACCGACCTCGAACGGATAGTGCGTGACCATCATGCCCGCATTTTGACTTTTAATGCCGACTATATGATTATCGAAAAGACCGGTTATAAGTCCGAAACACAGCAGTTGTTCGAGCAACTGTATCCTTTTGGTATGTTGGAGTTTGTGCGGTCGGGGCGTGTGGCTATCACCAAACCGTTGCAAACCCTCACGCACTATCTCAAGGAAATGCACCAACAAAGCCGTCACGAACAGTTGCTGTAAATCGGTATTATTGTTGTGGTTGTGTGGGTGTTGGGCGCGTTGTTGTTCCCACACCAAAGGGCATTTGTTCGAGTGGCGAAGCGCGTTAGGGATTGGAGGGGCAGCCGCAGGCTGGTGCTTGCACCGTAGCGGCAGCGAAGCCCCGCAAAGCCCGACCCGCAAGGGAAACGCCCAAAAAAATAATACGCTTTTGAGACATTGCAAGGTCTATTGACCAATTGCTATCCCTATTGTTGCTCATTGTAGCAGCAGCATAGCTTGCTTTTTTTCTTTTTTTGTAATCTTTATTTTTATCTTTGATATGGCACATATTAATTTTGGGAGCGTGACCGAACAGGTGGTTACACGCGACGAATTTTCTTTGGACAAAGCCCGCCAAGTGCTGCAAAACGAAACGATTGCGGTTATCGGCTATGGCGTTCAAGGTCCAGGACAAGCACAAAACTTGCGTGACAATGGCTTTAATGTTATCGTTGGACAACGCAAAGGTGGCAAAAGCTGGACAAAGGCGCTGGCAGACGGCTGGAAGGAAGGTGAAAGCCTGTTTGACATCGAAACAGCCGCTCAAAAGGGTACTATCATCATGTTCCTTTTATCTGATGCAGGACAGATAGACAATTGGAAAACCATCAAGCAGCAACTTACCGAAGGCAAGGGCTTGTATTTTTCGCATGGCTTTGGGATAACCTTTTCGGAACAAACGCACATTGTTCCGCCCGCCAATGTTGATGTTTTTTTGGTAGCGCCCAAGGGTTCAGGCACCTCTTTGCGTCGCTTGTTTGTCAAAGGACAGGGTATTAACTCAAGCTATGCCATTTATCAGGACTATACAGGTCGTTGTATGGAGCGTTGTTTAGCCATTGGCATTGGCATTGGGTCGGGTTATTTGTTCGAAACTGATTTTAAGAAAGAAGTTTATTCAGACCTTACAGGCGAACGTGGTATTTTGATGGGTGCTCTGGCAGGAGTGTTCGAGGCACAATACGAATTGTTGCGCCGTCGCGGACATTCGCCGTCGGAGGCTTTTAACGAGACTGTTGAAGAACTAACGCAAAGCCTTATGCCTTTGGTGGCGGAAAATGGCATGGATTGGATGTTCGCCAACACTTCTGTGACAGCACAGCGCGGTGCATTGGACTGGAAAGGTAAATTCAAGGCGGCTGTTACACCTGTGTTCGAGGAATTGTATGACAATGTTGCATCGGGTAAAGAAGCAACGCGCGTCATTGCAGAAGGTAGCAAGACAGATTATCGCGAAAAATTGGAAGAGGAATTGCGCGAAATTCGCGAGTCAGAGCTGTGGCAAGCAGGCGCAGCGGTGCGTCGCCTTCGTCCCAATAATGATTAACTTGTTCAGATGAATAAACAAAATCGCCTGTGGTAGGTGTGTGCTTATCACTCACCCCAAAGCCCTCTCTAATTACACTTAGAGAGGGCTTTGGTTATGATTCATTTTGGGTTGCCGCAGATGGATTTTGTTCGGCTTATTGCTGTTTTTTACAGAGGATAAAAATGTTCTATGGGTGTTGAGACTAAGAAACTGCTGCTACATGATGGAGGAATGCCTAATAATAATACATCTGCCGCTTTACAAAGAGATTCGCAAAGCGGCAGATGTATTGGGTGTTTATTGTAATATGCAAAAAAAGACTTGTGTTTGTCCAAATGATTGGGTGAGATGGCAGAAAGCGTGCAAGGGATTAGTTGTATAACTGTACAATTTCGGCAAACACACCTGCGGCGGTCACTTCGGCACCTGCTCCTGGTCCCTTAACCACCAACGGACGCTCTTTGTAGCGCGAGGTGGTGAAGACAACCATATTGTCGCTGCCCGACAAAGCGCCAAAGGGACTATCTGCATCAATGGCTCGCAAACCCACTTTGGTTGTGTTGCCCTCGATGGTTGCCAAAAACCGCAAAACCTTGTTTTGGCGATGGGCATCATCATACAAAGCGGCAAAGTGAGCGTTGGCTTTATCCAAAGCAACAAAAAAATCATCAACGCTTGGCGCTTCTTGACACGCTTTAGGCAATGGGTTCGCTATCTGAATGTCACTTAGCTCTAACGAAACACCTGTTTCGCGTGCCAATATCAATACCTTACGCGCCACGTCCAGACCGCTTAGGTCGTCGCGCGGGTCGGGTTCTGTATAGCCAAGTGTTTTGGCTTGACGCACAATGTCGCTAAACGGCACTGTACCATCAAAGTTGTTAAAAATAAACGACAAAGAACCAGACAGAACAGCCTCTATGCGCAAAATCTCATCGCCGCTTTGCAAAAGGTTGTTGAGCGTGCCAATGATAGGTAAGCCTGCCCCAACGTTGGTTTCATAACGGAACTTGCCCAATCGCTGCAACAATTTTTTATAGCGATTATATTGCTCTTGGCTGCCCGAATTAGCAATTTTGTTGGGTGTCACAATGGCGATACTATTGGCTAAAATGGTTTCGTAGAAAGGCACTGCAACAGGATGTGCCGTACAATCGACAAACACACTATTAGGCAGATTGAGTTCGAGCATCTGTCTGACCAACTGTTCGGTATTGGCGGTGGTGCCATTTTGTAGTTGGTTTTCCCAGTCGCCAATAGCAATGCCATCGACGTTGAGACACATTTGACGACTGTTAGATAGCGCCACCACTTTGATTTCGGTGGCTTGTCTTGCTAACAAATAAGGCGCATGTTGTTCCATCTGATGCAGCAATGTTTTGCCAATCAAACCCACACCCACCATAAAAACGTGAAGTGTTTGGGTATCTGCCAAGAAAAAAGCTTCATGAAGTGCATTTAAGGCTTTGGTTTCGTGAACCTTGCTTATCACCACCGATATATTAAGCTCCGACGAACCTTGTGCTATAGCGCGAATATTGATACCGTTGCGTGCCATAGCGCCAAAGGCTCTCCCCGACACCCCAACAGCGTTGCGCATATTCGCACCAATGATAGCCACAATTGCTAAATCGGTTTCCACCAAGACAGGGTCAATGCGGTGGCTGTTCATTTCACTTTCAAACTCTTGAGCAATAGTTTTTTGTGCGGCGGCGGCATCTTTGAGGTTGACTGCAAAAGAAATAGAATGCTCCGAAGAGGCTTGTGTGATGAGAATGATATTAATTTTTTGTTTGGCTAAAGCCGAAAATAATCTGCCTGCAATACCCATAACGCCTTTCATGCCACTACCTTGCAGGGTTAGCAAAGCGATTTGGGTCATAGATGAAATGCCCTTTACAGGATGAACAGTGTCAATAGTGATAGAACTAATTAAGGTGCCGGGATGTGAAGGCGCTAAGGAGTTGAGAATGCGGAGGGGGATTTTTTGCTCCAAAGCAGGCTGAATGGTAGGCGGATGAATCACTTTTGCTCCAAAATAAGACATTTCGAAAGCCTCCTCGTAGGTCATATCCACCAACGAAAGGGCTTTTTTGACTTTGCGCGGGTCGGCAGTCATCACACCGTTTACATCTGTCCAAATCTGTATCTCATTAGCCCCCAGCGCAGCACCCACAATAGAAGCGGTGTAGTCTGAGCCACCGCGCCCCAAAGTGGTGGTGGTGCCTTGCTGGTCGGTAGCGATGAAGCCACCCATGACACTCAATACACACCCGCCTACTGTTTGGAGCAAGAGCGCATTAGTAGTTGCAAAATCTACTTGAGCATTGCCGAAATCGCTGTTGGTTCTGATACACTGCAACGAATTGAGGTGCTGGCAGTCAGGAACAAACAAGCGTAGATAGTGGGCAATGATATAAGACGACACCGATTCGCCATACGCCATCACCACGTCCATTGTGCGCGGCGATAGTTCTTTGATGAGCGATACACCCGACAACAGTTGCACCAAACGCTGGGTTTGTTCATCTAAAAACTGTACCACTTGTATAGGAATAGCCTCGCCAAACAACTGCTGAATGGCTTCGTAGTGGCGCTGGCGCACCTGTTGCATATCGCTTAGAAAAACATCGTCACCATTGACAGCTTTGTTGGCAATAGCAATCAGTTGGTCGGTCAAACCACCCAAAGCAGAAACTACCACTACCACTTGTTTTTCTTGAGCCAAAACGGTTAATACAATATCTTTGAGGGCGGTAATACGAGCGGCATTTGCCACAGAAGTACCGCCAAATTTCATAACTTTCATCGGAAAAACGTTTTTTTTGTTGATAAGAAGTAAAAAAATAGCAATGAAAGCAGATAAATTGCCAAAAAGAACCTAATTTGGCGCTTGTTCTATGCTTTCAGGCTTTTTGTATGAAAAAATTTAGTTTTAATCTTGTTCCCACCATCGTTTTGGCGGTATTGGTGCAGTTGTTATTCACGTGGCTACTCGACCAATATCTACCTTGGTGGCATGTCATTGTCGTTGGTTTTGTGGTGCATTTGCTCATCAAAAGTTCGTCGGTTTGGCAGGCATTTGGGAGCGGTTTTTTAGGCATTGGCGCGGTCTGGCTCGGTTATAGTCTGTTGATAGACCTTAGCTCGACCTACAATTTGAGCGCCCAAATTGCCCAAGTATTGCACCTACCCACAATTTTGTTGGGTGTCATTACGGCGCTAATTGGTGGAATTAGCGGCGGTTTGGGTGCGGCGTGTGGGTATCTCTTGCGCCAAATCTTCATGCCTAAACAAAAATATAGTGGCGGATATTATGATAGGAAATACTATTAGGCGAATGATGTAGGACAGCATTTGTCAGGTTTTTGTCCTAAAAAAAACAACTAACAAAGACACCGTTGCAAAATGCGACTATCTATCCAAAACGCGCTTAATTTCGTTGGCTCGAGTCATCATTTTTTCGATAGTATCGAACTGTTGGTCGGCTATGAGCTGGCGCCAATGTTGTAGATGGGAGAGATAAGTGTCCAACACTTCCAACACATAATGGCTATTTTGCTCAAAAATTGGTCGCCACATTTGCGGGGAGCTTTTGGCTAAACGCACTGTTGAGGCAAAACCTCCACTCGCTAAATCAAAAATGGTATTGACACTTTTTTCTTTTTCCAAAACCGCTGTTGCCAAAACAAAAGAACTGATGTGGGAGATGTGGGAAATGTAGGCTACGTGCATGTCATGTTCGTTGGCTTCCATGCGGCGCAGAGGCATGTTGAGGGTGGCGAATAGCTGCTCAACAATTTGTACGGCATCGGGTGCTGACTCGTGTTCGTTGCAAATAATGGCTACTTTTTGGTCAAAAAGCCCAGATAAAGCCGCTTCGGGACCCGAATATTCTGTGCCTGCCATAGGATGTGCCGCCACAAATCGCTTGCGAAGTGGATGCTCGCGAATGGACTCAACAATAGCTTCTTTGGCAGACCCAAGGTCGAGAACTATGGCATGTGGCGGAATGAGGCTCAAAATATCGGGCAAGATGGCGATGATTTGTTGAACAGGAATGGCAACAATGACCAAATCGGCATGAGCAACGGCTCTGTTCAGGGGCAAAACCACGTCGACAATGCCCAATTCTAAGGCTTTGAGTGTGTGTATGGGGTTGTTATCTACGCCCACGATGGTTTGAGCAAAACCTCTTTGGCGAAGGTCTAATGCCATTGACCCGCCAATTAAACCCAATCCGATGACTGCTATAATCATGCCTATTTTTTATTTTTAGGGGCAAAGATAGCTATATTAACTACAAAAAACAAATGACATATCCAAAAAGTTTTGATTTTTGTGAGTATGACCATGATTAAATAACCTGATAATAAGGCAAACCTTCGGAAGTTTTGGGCTTCCGAAGGTTTGTTAAACGTCATACAAAAGACATGTTTTGTGATGGTTTTGATATAAAAGAGTAAAGCATTTGTGGGGCGAATTGTATTGGACAATTGCTCCAACAATATTGGTGATATTTCACGAAAAATTGGGACGGTGATAGGAAAAAAGATAGGCGAATGGTGCTGCATGTGAGTTATTTACTGCTATATTCAAAAAATATTTCGGTAGCGCCGTAACCATATTTGGGGTGTAATTCGTTGCGAAACGAAGCTACTTGGGGATAGTTTCGGAGAGATTTGATGATTTCCTCCCGCAATTTGCCTTTGCCCAAGCCATGTATAACAATCATTTGGAGTTCGCGCCGTCGGATAGCTGTTTCGACTTCTTTTTCAAAAGTGGCTATTTGGTAACGCAAAATTTCGCCTTTATGGAGGTGTTTATGGTGTGGCAAAAGTTGCTCGATATGGAGGTCTATCTCCCGCACTACCGCATTAATGGCGGTTTTTTCTGCTATAGGAGCAGGAATGTCGGCTGTGGGAGTGAATTTTTGCTCCAACCATTGTTGTTTGAGGCTTGCGGCATCTAATTGTGCGATTTTGGGACTACTTTTCTCTGCATTGTCAGGAGCATGAGCATTTTGTTTGGGTAGCTCATTATCTATAGTATACAAGTAGGCTCGTCCATTGATGATGGGTGTTTCGAGGGGGTCGTTGCGCAACATTTTCGCTTTGGGCAGCACTATGCGCTCAAAACGGTTTTGGTAGGTATTGGGCAAGTCTTTGGAGGTGTGCTGAAAATGAAACAACAATTCGGGTTTGTCGTTCAGCTCATCAGCATCAATGGAATTGAGAATAATTGCCTCGCGCCCTGCTACATGACTTTTTAGCACAAAAACAGGATGTTCGTGAGTGTCTAAAAACATTTCGTACTCAACCGACAAGGTCTTGCCCGATTGGTTGATGAGATGGATAAGGAAATAAGCCACTGTCAAGTCGGCGTGGTAGAAAGGCTGTAGGGCAACTTTGATGCCGCGGTCGGGCAGCTCGTCGGGTTCGGTGTGCAGACCAATGGCTTTAATTTTTTCGACAATACGGTCTTTGTTGGGTGGTGGTGGCGGTGGTTTTTGTTCGGTAGTACGCTGTGGCGTATCAAGAAGGGGTTTGGGTTTTTCTAAAGACACTACATGCTCTATCAAAACAGGAAAAGTGACGTTGCCTGTTCGGACAATAATCGTTTCGGCATCGAAGTAATGCTCCACCAAAGCGGTTTCGCCGGTGAAGACAAGTTGTATCTTTTCGCCAATGCGGAATTTTTTCATCTGCTTCTTAAAAAGGTTTAAACAGCAAAATTAGGTTTTTGGGGACAAAGATATACCGACTCTACAAAAATAACCTTATCTTTGTGCGCTACTTTGCAAGTTTAGCAAAATATCGGTACATAATAGTTTGCACAAATGCTTATTATAGTTCTTTGGCGGGTGAGGCAGTATCGTTAGTGGTGGGTGCTTTTCCACCAAAAGCGTCGCCCGCAAGCCACTTGCGCACACTCCACTCTGTTTCGATAAAATCGCCCAACACCCGCACGCGACTCTCACGCACAGGAATAGATAGGGACGCATCTTCGTTTTTTACGCCATTTTTGGAGGGATATATAAAACGAACCCCACAAGCATTGACCACCAAAAAACCGAAAGTTTCGTCAAGTGCCAACAAGTACACACCGCTGCCCCACTCGTGCAAACGGTCTATAAAAGTAGCGGCTTCTTCGTTTTCGAAACGTTTGATATTGGCTTCGGCGGTGAGCGCCTGAATAACATTGTTGGGTGTTTGTTGCAACAAAGCATTGCGGTCGATATTAAAATTGGCATCACGCAAAACGGTTACTACAAAATTGACCGGTGACGTATTGCTTTCGCGCGGCAGTTCGGTGCGTCCGTCGGCAGACAGCGGCGTGCCATACCAATAGGTGCTTAATTTGCTGCCCAACAAGTCAGTTAGGTATTGGCGGGTTTTGTTGACCACTATTTTTTGTTGCGATTCGTTGTCTGCATTGCGATAAGATTGTAACAAATCGGTATTTCGAACGTCAATATCTTGTAACAGTTCGTTATACTCGGCTTTGGGGTCGCCACAACTATAGCAACACCCCAACACACACATCACTATGAATAATAGGCTTTTTTGCATATTTTGCTGGTTTGAAGCACAAAAGTAAGCCTTTTTTTTGACATCACCAAACTCACTTCATTTGTGAGGGTTGGTATATTTTTAATCTAACAGCATTAATGAACGATAAAAAAATAGCTGCTTATTATGAGCAAGCGCGTAAAGCATACGACAAAGAGCAGTATGACGAAAGTATTCATTACTATCAAAAAATTTTGCAAACAGACTCACATGATAGTGACTTATTGCACGAATTGGGAGTCGTTTACATGGATAAAGGAGATTTGAAAAACGCCTTGCGATATTTGCAAAAAGCCTTGGATTTGGCTGTTGATAATGACAACGATTCCTTGTGGAACGATTTGGGGTCGGTGCATTATCAATTAGAGCAAAACGATAATGCTTTGCGGTGCTATGGAAGGGCTTTGGAAATAAATCCTAACAATCGTGAGGCTTTGTTCAATATGGGTTTGGTGTACCTAAATGCAGACATGTATGAAAAATCTTTGCAGGTATTTAGCCAATATATCGAAAAATATGGTCCCGAATTAGTGGCGCTAATGAACTTGGGCGAAACCTATCTTTGTATGGACAAGCGAAAATTGGCGGCGGAATGTTTTAAAAAAGCTGTAGAACAAAAACCACAACAAGCAGCGTTGTATTATGACATAGGCAACATTTATGCGCGCTACGAGATGCTTCAAAAAGCCGTTGTCAACTATAAAAAATGTTTGGCTATCGACCGCAAATATAGCGAAGCATGGGAAGCGATGGGACTGGTATACCAAAATACCGATATACCCAAAAGTCTATCTGCCTTCGAAAAAGCCTTTGCTTTGGCACCACACCGTCCTGCTTATCGCTACAATTTGGCTTATGTGCTTGACTTGGAAGGACGCGACGAAGAAGCATATCGACACTACAAAATCCTCTGGGAACAAGACAAAAGTTTTGTTTGGGCGGGCATGCGCATTGCTATGGTAGAGTATATCAACGATAACAGTCAGCTCGAAGCCTCTATCAAACAACTAGAAGAAACCCTACAATATCATGCTGATTGGGCAGATTTGCACTTCCTTTTGGGAGTTTTTAATGCCTTAGCAGACAAGGAAACGCTTGCAGTTGACTACTTTGCTACTGCCATGAGAATGGTGAGGGGCGATTTAGACAAAATGCTTCGTTATGTGAACAATCCTTTTATGCCAATGGACGAAACACTAAGACTATTTAAAATTGCCGCCCAAAAAAATGACGAACAAATCTAAACAAAAACATTTGCAGTATATTGGCACCGTTGTGCAAAGCAAGGGTTTGAAAGGCGAAATAAAAATAGCTTTTGAACCCGACTTTATGACTTTTTTGGACTACCAACAACCCACACATCTCTATATTGCCAACAAAATGGCAAAAGTGCCTTACTTTGTGCAAGCCATCTCAAAACCTGATGGCAAAGGTCTCTATACCCTTAGCTTGGAAGAAGTTGATAGCAAAGAAATGGCAGAACAATTGAACCGCAAAGAGGTTTTTTTTGAAACCAAATTGTTAGAAAAATTTTGGGACGAACACCCCGAATTGGAAGAAGAGGACGAGTCTTGGGATTTCTTGATAGGCTATACTCTCATCGATTCGGACGACAACCGCATTGGCACCATCGCGAATATCTACAGTGTGGGCGAAAGTGAGTTGGCAGCTGTAGAATACCAAGGGCGCGAGGTGTTAGTGCCTTTGCACGAATCGCTGGTGGTGTTGTTAGATGAGGACGAAGAAATCTTGGTTATGGAACTGCCCGAAGGTATTTTGGAACTATAAAAAAGTTGTTCGTTGAGCGGCTGAGTGGTGTCGGTCGTTGTCGTTAGTGTTTTTTTATACACAAAAACTTGTATCTATCCCCAAAAACTACTTATGCAATTGTCAATTATCATTCCTTTGTTGAATGAAGCCGAATCTTTACCCGAACTTACCGCATGGATACAGCGGGTGGTGGAAAAAGAAAAATTGTCTTGCGAAATTCTGTTTGTCGACGATGGCTCGACCGATGCGTCGTGGGCGGTCATTCAGCAATTGGCAAAGCAGTATTCGAATGTTCGCGCCATAAAATTTCGGCGCAACTATGGCAAGTCGGCTGCCTTGAACGAGGGTTTTCATGCCTCTCAAGGCGAAGTTGTCATTACGATGGATGCTGATTTGCAGGACAGCCCCGACGAAATTCCCGAACTGTTTAACATGATACAAAATGGTGGTTATGACATTGTGTCGGGCTGGAAAAAGAAACGCTATGACCCTATCTCCAAAACCATTCCGACCAAAATCTATAATGCCGCCACGCGCTACATGACAGGCATTCATCTGAACGACATGAACTGCGGACTGAAAGCCTATCGAGCGGAGGTGGTACACAACATCGAAGTGTATGGCGAAATGCACCGCTATATCCCCGTGATTGCCAAATGGGAAGGCTTTGCTAAAATTGGCGAAAAAACCGTACAGCACCAAGCCCGCAAATATGGTACAACAAAATTTGGTTTGAACCGCTTTATCAACGGTTTTTTAGACCTGATGACCATTGTGTTTATTGGTAGATTTGGCAAAAAACCGATGCACTTTTTTGGTACGTGGGGAACCGTTTTGTTTGCTATTGGTTTTGTGATAGCCACTTATTTGAGCATCGCCAAAATCGTGTTTGAGCAATATCGCATGACCGAACGTCCGATGTTTTTTCTGGGTTTGTTGTGCATGATTATTGGTTCGCAAATGTTTCTGGCAGGTTTTGTAGCCGAGCTTATCTCCCGCAACGCCGCTAATCGGAATGATTATCAAATTTCGGATAGGGTATAAAATTTGTAAATTCACAAGTCCACCAATCAACAATAAAAACTTCTAAACCATATATTTTGGTGGTATTTGGGGATAGAAATCAATCCCGATTATGTGCAACTTATTGAGCAATGGCTTGAGCAAAATCCTATTATACAAGAACTATTTGTATGAACGAAAAAAAAGTTTTAGAAAATGCCTATTGCATAGCACAAACAATAGATAATAGCACCATTGATGCTCAAATTATCGAAAACGTAGATGTGTTAATTGCTAAAATCGATAATAATAAGTCGCTTGTTTCGGCATTAACAACAAGTTTGGTAAAAAAAATCATATACCCGCAACAAGATGTTCGTCTGCATCGTACAGATTTCGAGGGGGGATATTCGGCAAAGGTATTGGATTCTCGGTTTACAGTTCCTTTTTTTAAAGAAAAATTTCCCAGATATGCCAATGAAGAAAGTGCTTTTTTGACTTTAGCCACACGAGAACGCATAAAATGGTCAAAAGAGGAAGGCAATAATCTGAAAATTAGAGATGTCAAACTGAAAAATGCTTTTTTGAATATTTTTGAACAAATAGAAGCAAATGAAATCAAGCCTGAACATTGTCTTTACTACCTTTTTTCACAACTTATCAAACTTTCTGTGCAAAATGAAGCGATATTCAAACAGGTAGAAAAACCAATATCGGGCATTGTCAATATTGCTACTGTTATCCACATTTTGGAAGAACATTTTGCGAGCAAACAAAGTTCACGCCTGCCTGTTATTGCCATTTACAGCATGTATGAAATACTACTTCCGATAATGGATCGATATAAACACAAAATATTGTTGCCTTTACAAGTTCATACCGCTTCTGATAAACATGGTTTTGGTGATATAGAGATATGTGAACAAGACGGTACTCCCTTTGAAAGTGTCGAAATTAAGCATAATATTCCAATAGACAAATACCTCATTTTTGATATTGTGAAGAAAATACGCAATAACCCTATTAAGCGCTATTATATTTTAACCACTTACAAAAATAGCTTTATCGATACAGCCACAGAAAAGGAAACAAATGAATATATTTTGCAAATAAAAAGCCAGAATGGTATCGACATTATTGCCAATGGTATTATTACAACCCTAAAATACTACTTGCGATTCATCGATGATTACACGCTTTTCATCGAAACTTATACGAAAAACTTAATCGAAGACGCTAAAAAATCAACCGAAGTGAAGGATTTTCACATAATAGAATGGGCTGAAATTTTACATACGTACCAATTGAGTCTGTAACCTACACCCCTCTCCACATTCCCATCATAACCCAAAAACCACGACCATTGTCCAAACTATACCTCATACCCACACCCATCGGTAATCTTGCCGACATTACCTTGCGGGCATTGCATTGGCTCAAAAATGTAGACCTTATTTTGGCAGAAGACACTCGCCAAACCGCTATTTTATTGCAACACTACCAAATCCAAAAACCGCTACAATCCTATCATGCCCACAACGAACACCAACACCTACAGCGAATCATCGACCAACTCAAAGGTGGCACTACTATTGGCTTAGTGACCGACGCAGGCACACCCGGTATCTCTGACCCCGGATTTCTGCTGGCACGACAAGCCATTCGCGAAGGCATTGCCATAGAGACACTGCCCGGTGCAACAGCTTTTGTACCTGCCCTTATCAATTCGGGTTTGCCCGCCGACCGTTTTGTGTTCGAAGGGTTTTTGCCGCAAAAAAAAGGCAAACAAAGCCGCCTCAATGCCCTCCAAAACGAAACGCGAACCATGATTTTTTATGAATCACCTTTCCGTTTGCTCAAAACATTAGAACAACTATCTGCCGTTTTGGGCAGCGATCGCCCCGCCAGCGTATCGCGCGAACTGACCAAAATGTTTGAAGAAACCACACGCGGCACCCTGCAAGAAATTATACAATATTATAGCGCCAAAACGATTAAAGGGGAAATTGTGATAGTAGTTGCAGGAAAAACAGATTAACCCGTTTCTTATCATCACTAAACTCCTCCCAAACTATTCTATAAACATTGCTCCAACCAAATTAAATAACAAATTTCTCCTTCCTTAATTAAAAATACGCCCCAAGCTCCGTTTTCTGACTTAAAAGTATGTTGAACCAAAAATTAAACCAAAAACTTCTCCAAAAATTATCCCCACAGCAAATTCAGCTTATGAAATTGCTGCAAATCCCTACTGCCAATTTGGAAGAGCGCATCAAAGAGGAGTTAGAAGCAAACCCTGCCTTAGAGGAATCTGATGAATATCAAGATAGCTATGACAATGACTATGGTGATTATGAATCTTCACCAGCAACCGACGAATCATACGAGAGTCGTGACGAACATGATATAGATGAATTTACACCACAATTGGACGACGAACTCGATGTGAGTGACTATTTCAATGACTACGACGACGAAGTAGCTTCTTACAAACTGCGCGACGAATACTCCAACCCCGACGATGACGAGGACAACTATACAGCTCCTCCTTCGGGCAACCAAACATTCCACGAATACCTCGTGGAACAGTTGAGTATGTTGCAGGTTGACCAACGAACGCTTCAAATCGGTAATCAAATCGTAGGTAGTATTGACGAAGACGGTTATTTACGACGACAGTTAGATGCCCTCGCAGATGATTTGGCTTTTGGGCAAAATATCATTACTTCGCTCCAAGAATTGGAATACACATTGCAAATCATACAAGATTTTGACCCTCCCGGTGTAGGCGCGCGCGACTTGCAGGAATGCTTACTCATTCAATTGCGTCGAAAAAATCCTGCCAACAATCCTGCTATCTCCATTGCCGAAAAAATTCTATTAGACCATTTTGACGAATTTGCTAAAAAACATTATGACAAACTTATTCGCAACATGGGCATCACTAACGACGACCTAAAAGCTGCCATAGACGAAATACTGAAACTCAACCCTAAACCCGGAGGCACGCACGAAGTAAGTGGCAAAGTTGACCACAACTATATTATTCCCGATTTCATTATCACTAACCAAAACGGACGTTTGGTGGTCTCGCTCAACTCCAAAAATGCTCCCGAATTGCGCATCAGCGATACGTACCGCGACATGTTGCGCGAATACTCTCTTAGCAAACACAAATCACGCTCCCAGAAAGATGCTATTATGTTCATCAAACAAAAAATTGACGCTGCTAAATGGTTCATCGATGCCATCAAACAACGCCAATCGACGATGGAAAAAACCATGCAAGCTATCTTGGGCTATCAATATGAATACTTTTTGACAGGTGACGAACTAAAGCTGCGCCCCATGATTCTGCGCGATGTTGCCGAACTCACCGATTTAGACATCTCGACCGTCTCACGCGTAGCCAATAGCAAATATGTCCAGACAGAATTTGGTATATTCCGACTCAAAGATTTTTTCTCCGAATCGATGCAAACCGAATCGGGCGAAGAGGTGTCGACCCGCGAAATCAAAAAAATTCTTACCGAACTCATCTCCGCCGAAGACAAAACCAAACCACTATCAGATGAACGCCTCATGAACGACCTACTCGAAAGAGGTTATAACATCGCCCGCCGAACAGTTGCCAAATATCGCGAACAATTGGATATTCCCGTAGCACGACTTCGTAGGGAACTGTAGTATAACTTGATAACACCATAAACCCCACCTCAACCCATAAACCCAATACTATGACAAACACCTCATTTGCCAATCCTTTTTTTATCGTATTGTGTCTGTTGCTACATAATATTGCTTTATTGGCACAAAACACCACCACCACACCGCCGCCCATTCGCAGCGTAACACTCATTGGCATAGATGGTGCAGTGCAAGTGCCGCAAGCAGACATGGCAAAACGATTTGGTATTAATGCCAATATCGGTGGTGGCGTGTTTCGCAAAACCAACACCAATTGGCTCTTTGGTGTAGATGCCGATTTTTTGTTTGGCAACCGCATTGTAGAAGATTCTTTGGTCGGTAATTTAGCCACCGCACAAGGCTACCTTCTCACACAATCGGGTACTTATGCCGACATTCGCTTCTATGAACGTGGCATAGCGGCTTTTTTCAAGTTTGGCAAAGTGTTTCCTATCAGTCCGAAAAACAATAATTCAGGTATTGTTGGCTTATTGGGTATTGGTGCAATGCAACACCACATAAAAATTATTGATAAAGAAAATTCTATCCGTCAGTTACAAGGCGACTACCTGAAAGGTTATGACCGCCTAAGCAACGGTCCTGCTGTATCTGCATATTTGGGCTATCTATATTTAGCCAACAACAAATTAATCAATTTCTCGGCTGGAGTAGAACTATCGTATGCCCGAACCAAAAACCGGCGAAGCCTCAACTTTGACACGCAAACATCTGAAACCAACCCGCGAAATGATATTTTATTGGGAGCGCGGTTTTCATGGTTTTTGCCCTTATATCGCAAAGGTAGCGAAACAAAATACTATATGAATTAATTGACGAAACAAAACAATTCCAAGATTTGTTATTCTTTGTGCTGCCAAACTACTGTCCACAAAAAACATTGTTACTGTTCTATTTTTTCGGAAGAAAGCTGTATTTGTCGTAAAAAAATAACGATATTTTTGTTCGAATGGCGAAGCGCGTTAGGGATGCGGAGGGTGGCGTTAGCCAGTGCGGAGAGCAACGCAGCACCGAGCGAAGCGAAGCCCGCAGCAGCCCGACCCGCAGGGAAACGCCCCAAAAATCAATGCGTTATTATCAGACTATTTAACCAAAATGGAACACTACTAAACTTTACATCACTACTGTATGCCTCAACAATACTAATGCAATATGTCACCCCAAAAATAAACACAATATGCCCAAAACCTTCGGAAATGTCATACTTCCGAAGGTTTTTTAGTGTGCTAATTTTCCACAAAGTTGTAAAATCCCATTTATTGCTGTATTTTTGTGGCAAAAATTCACATCTCCCCAAAAAATAACTAAATATAATGTTCAAAAAAATCTTGTTTTTGTATTTTTGCGTTTCCATTACATTCCTCTCATCTTGCCAAACTGACACCACAACCAGCACCAATACCACCACACCAACACAAGGTGCTGTCGAATGGCTCACCATCGACCAATTGCCCGCCAAAATGCAAGCCCAACCTCGCAAAGTGATTGTTGACCTTTATACAGATTGGTGTGGTTGGTGCAAAAAGATGGACCAAAACACTTTTTCCGACCCTACAGTAGCTAAATACATCAGCGAAAATTTTTATGCCGTAAAATTTAATGCCGAAACAAAAGACAATGTGACTTTCAATGGACAACAATATCCTTATTTAGAGAATGGCAGACGCGGCACTAACCAATTAACTTTTAAACTCATCTTAGGCGACATACCGCAAGGCGCAAGTGTGGGCTATCCTACCATCGCTTTCTTGGACGAAAACAGCGAGAGAATCAATGCTTTTCCGGGATATAGGGAAACGCCTGCCATGAAAACATTGCTCCGCTATATTAACGAAAATCACTATTCTGATACCGATTTCGACACTTTTGCACAACAAAATCCATAGATTATCCTATCCTATCTTTTTTATGATACTACTAACAGGCGCTGCGGGTTTCATCGGTAGTTGTATGTTAAGCGAACTATTGGCACATCAATACAAAGAAATTGTATTGATAGATGACTTTTCTCGCCCCGAAAAAAACCTCAATTGGGCAAGTCGTTCCCACCTCACACGCATAGACCGTCGTCATTTCTTGTTATTTTTAGACCAATACAAAGAAGCAAAAGCCGTCATACATTTGGGCGCACGTACCGATACAACCGAAACTAATGCCGCCATTTTTGACGAACTCAATCTCCATTATTCACAAGCCGTCTGGGATTTTTGCACACGCCATCAAATACCCTTGTTCTATGCCTCATCAGCAGCTACGTATGGCGCTGGCGAACAGGGTTATGATGATTCCCACGACATTGTATCGCACCTGAAACCGTTAAACTTGTATGGCAAATCCAAAAATGACTTTGATTTCTGGGCATTACAACAACCCAAAACTCCACCGCATTGGTATGGATTTAAATTTTTCAACGTTTTTGGTCCTAATGAATACCATAAAAAACGAATGGCATCGGTAGTTTGGCATGGGTATCAACAAATACAACAAAAAGGAACAATTCAACTGTTTCGGTCTCATCGTCCTGATTACGAAGACGGCAAACAATTGCGCGACTTTGTATATGTCAAAGATGTGGTACAAATTATCCGTTTCTTTATGGAAAACCTCCCACCATCAGGACTATATAATCTGGGAACAGGACAAACTAATACTTTCCTACACTTAGCAGAATCCGTTTTTGCTGCTTTGGAGTTGCCGCCAAATATCATTTTTGTGGATATGCCCGAAGATTTGCGAAACAACTACCAATATTTCACCCAAGCCAACATTGCAAAATTGCAAAATGTAGCCGCCTATAATGCTACTTTTTACAGCCTTTCAACAGCTATACGCGATTACGTGCAAAATTATTTACTACCCCAAAAGTATTATTGGTAGTTCTGTATCCAAAAAAACACAAACCTCAAGCAGTTTGGTAGTTTGTTTTTTTTGAGTGAAAAATATCGGTTTTTGCAATACAATAATTAGCTAATTCATTACCTAAACGTTTCAATTATGACAACAAAATTTTTAGTATCAACTCTCTTCCTCCTGTTGTGTCCTTATTATCTATATGCTCAAACCCAAGACACGATAACCCTCAACCCACAACTCACCAAAGTAACTTTGTATTATAACACTTCGCAGCTAACAATGTCGGCACCATTAGCCCTCAGCGCAGGTGAATACGTTTTGTATCTGTTAAACATACCAGACCTCCCTTCCTTGCAATTTAGTTATGTGGAGGGCATGAAAATTATGCGCTCCGAAAATGTTAGTTATCAGGCAATACAACACAAGTACAATGCCAATTCGAACGCTTCCGACATTCAGAAAAATAAGCTAAGACGACAATTAGATTCTATTTCGCTTGTCAAACAAACCTACAGTAATGCTCGCCAAGTAGCGTATGACCAAGTGATGAGCCGCTGGACAATGACCCCAACTAATACTTTGAATAGCAGTATTTTCGAAGAAAGTTATAAAGCCATAGATAACTTTACCACTGAAACAAAGCGACAAGAAGCCGTTTTTGACCAACAAAAAAACAAAATTCAGCAAGACATTGACAAAATTGCAAACTCAAAAGCTTCTAACCTAACAATTACAAATGTTCTTGCCTTAACGGTCAGTTGTAAGAAAACCATCGCCGATACACTACATATAGAATATATCGATAAACAAGGGGAATGGCAACCAACGTATGAGGCGCATGTTGCAAACACACAAAAAGCAGTAAACCTCCAATTGTTTGCCAAAATTAAACAAAATAGTCCAAGCGACTGGAAAAATGTGCAATTAGTATTGATTAACAGAGCGTATGGAGACACACATCCTGTCCATGAAACCAATGTGTTTAAACCCGTAGTAGTGAGCATTCATTCACGCAACAATGGCGAAACTATAGGTGAACCACCCATTTTCGCGCCCACTATGCATTGGGTAAAAGGACGTAGTGACCGAAGTTGTTTAAACGAAGATCCCGAAAAATGCAAGGTATGGGCTTTAGATACAACCTATCAATTACAAAAAACTTTTGTCGAATCGCGTCGGATATTAGAAAAAAAATTTGACATCAAAAGCTACACCAATATCCGCTACCCTCTGGCACAAGCCGACACCATTCCCACACGCTACGAATTTTGGGCTAATTCTCGTTTGAACAATGATGTGTTTTTGACTGCTTATTTGCAAAAATGGCAACAATATGATTTGCCTTCAGGAAATGTTGATGTATATTTTGATGGTTTTTGGGTAGCCCAAACAACCTTCAAACCAAACACTACAGCAACAGAAATTCCACTTCAAATTGGCAAAGTAGATGGAGTGTATGTAGAGCGCACCTCTTTTGCTGATAACTACATACAAATAGATGCCTCGGGAGGAACACATGCGGTCAAATGTTCCTACAAAATCCGAATAATGAACAACCGTCAACAAGCTATTCAATTGCTACTTCGCGACCGCATTCCTGTCAGTTCTGCTGCCGAAGTTACCGTAGAACCAATTACCTTGTCGGGAGCCGAATATACGTCCGATACGGGTTTTTTGACATGGAATATTCCTGCTCAACCCAAAGTGCCAATGACCTTAGCAGTCGAATACAAAATCAATTATCCCAAAGGTGCTATATTGAAAATAGGAGAATAAAGTAGATATGATAACAAAGGCTATCTTCCGTTTGGAAAGATAGCCTTTGTTATGTGTATTTAATTTTTTCAAGAATTTAAAAAAAAAGCGCAAGAAATGCCTTAAAATTAGCGTATCTTTGCCGCCGTTCTAAATAATCCTAAAAATTTTCCATCATTTTTATTTTTTTTGTACAATGAAACCAACCCTATTTGCAGTAGTGCTATTTTCAGCCCTGCTATTTGTTTGTAAACCTGCTGTAAAAGCACAAGATACTAATCCCCATCTGAATACCGCTTTGATGGGACATGTGGCGTATCCACAGGGCTTGAGCAATTTGTGGTATTATGTTGATGCGACATCGGGCAGAGAGTATGCCATTGTTGGCACACGCACAGGTACATCTATTGTCGATGTAACCGTTCCCAATATGCCACAAGAAAAAGCCTTTGTTCCAGGACCGCAAAGCATTTGGCGCGAAGTGCGCGTATTTGAGCATTATGCGTATGTCGTCACAGAGGCAGGCGGTGGTGTGACCATCATCGACATGGCAGGTTTGCCAAGTAGCGTAGAGACCTACACTTGGACAGGCGCTCCAACGGTGAATATCAGTTCTGCCCACACAGTTTTTGTGGATATTCCTGCTGAACGCTTATATATTTTCGGAGCTAACGTGGGTGCAGGTGGAGCTATCATCGCAGACCTTTCGGTCAGTCCGACCAATCCGCCGGTTATTGGTCAGTTTACACCCCGCTATATCCACGACGCTTTGGTGCGCAACGATACCCTTTGGGCAGGTGAAATCAATGATGGTTTGCTCGAAGTCATTGATGTGAGCAATCCCGCAGCACCCCAAGTAATGGCTTCTTTTGCCACACCCAATAATTTTACGCACAACTGTGCTTTGTCCGACGATGGACGTTATGTGTTTACTACCGATGAGGTAGCCAATGCCTATATAGCTGCTTATGATGTATCTGATTTGAGTGACATCAAAGAGTTAGACCGCATTCAGTCGTATCGCGAAGGGCAAAACGATCTTTCGTCACCTCACAATGTATATACCGTTCCCGATAATTTCATAGTTTGTTCCTATTATACCGACGGCGTACAAATCTATGATGCCACACACCCCGACAATTTGATTTTGGTGGGATATTATGACTGTTCGCCCCTCGAAGGCACAGATATGGAAGGTGATTGGGGAGTGGCACCGGGCTTACCTTCGGGCAATTTGTTGTTGTCCGATATGCAAGAAGGTTTGTTTATTGTCAAACCCAATTATATTCATGCGGCTTATTTTCTGGGCAATGTGACAGATGCCGATTCGGGAGCAGGTATTCCCAATGCCACCATCACCGTCATAGATGGCAATGCAACCACCCACACCGATTTTAATGGCGGATTCCAAACTGGTACTATCGGAGCAGGTTATTTTTCGGTCATAGTGAGCGCTCCGGGCTATGCCACCGACACCATCGAAAACGTATTGCTCATCAATGGTGTTGATGTGTACCAATCGTTCAGTTTGCAATCTTTGCCCACTTTCACCGTGCAAGGCAGGGTTTTGACAACACAATATGGTCCTATTCCTGCTGCCACAGTGCAGTTAAAAGCCGAAGACGGCACCGTGCGAACAGCTACTACCGATGCCAATGGTAATTACACCATAGCGGCTATTTATGCGACCAACTATGAAATTATTGCAGGCAAATGGGGCTATCAAACCAAATTGGTGAACGAATCCCAATACATTGCCGAACAAGCTACGATAGATATTGTATTGTGGGACGGCTACTACGACCCATTTGCCCTCGACTTTGGCTGGACTTCGACAGGCGAAACCAACACCGGCGGACACTGGGATTTGGGTGTGCCTATCGAAACAGGAATTTCTACTTTTGTATTCAATCCAGGAGCAGACTCGCCCAACGATTTTGACAACCAATGCTATAGCACAGGCAATAGTGGAGATTTATACGACTTTGTCAATGGCGGTCAGGTGCGCCTTACCTCGCCCGTGATGCTCGTTGCCAATTTCCAACAAGCTGAATTGAAATTTGATGCGTGGTTCCGCAACATCAACCAAAATTTTACTCCCACCAACGATAGCTTAATTGTTATAGCTAACAATGGTACGCAACAAGTCACCATAGACAAAATACGCCTCACATTGGGCGACCCTTGGACAACCAAAACCTACCAATTAGCCGACCATTTGCCTTTGACCGACAACATGACCATCACTTTTGTGGCAAAAGCCGATAACAACAATAATGAATTATTGGAATGTGGTGTTGATAATTTCTCGCTCAAAGACCTAAGCATTGCCGACGGTATTGCCAACACTGCCAGCACCAACGTTGCCAGCATAGAACCCAATCCGTTTAGCGAACAAACCCAAATCCAGTTGGCAACACCTTTGCAAGGCGAAGCGGTTTTGTATGTCTATGACCTACAAGGCAAAGAAGTGCATCGACAAAAAGTGACACAAACCACCATCTTGCTCCAACGCCAGCAATTGGCAAGTGGTATGTATTTGTTTAGTGTGCAGCAACAACAACATACCATAGCCACAGGGAAATTAATTGTATACTAAATTGAATACAGTCTTCGGATTTTGTAAAATGTTGATGGTCGAATAATTGCGGTCACAAAAAACGCACATCTGCTTACACTATTTTCGTCACTCGAAATAGTGCTGTAGTCGGTCGTTGAGGCACCGAAGTCACGAAGAAATATACAAAGAAAGATAAACTGCCTCAACGATTGCCTACATTTTGTGGTAGCTAATATGGAAAAACAGACAAAATGCCTACGATTTTTCTTGCTACCACAAAATTAAGCAAAGACCACAGCACGCCGGACGAATCCACACGAAAAAGAACACCTTTTTTTGCTACTTTTTTGGGTGAGCAAAAAAGTAGAATCACCATTTATCGCTTGTGACAATAGCATTTGGAGGAATGGTAAATTGCCGTTAATTGATGTTGCATTTTGAGACAAGTATGTAACATCGTCTATTGCCAAATCCGAAAAGTATTTTCAATTCAGTATAAAATAGATTTTTGTAGTCAATCAAAGCGTTTTTATCCAAAAAAACAATTTCGATAGCCAACATCGCGAGACTATTATTAAACCGATAATCGCAGAAATAGTGTCTGTGATTATCGGTTTGATTTTGTTCCCAAATGTATACTAATGTTCCATTTTGCTTAAATAGTCCGATAATAACACATTGATTTTTTTGGGCGTTTCCCTGCGGGTCGGGCTTTACAGGGCTTCGCTTCGCTATGGTGCAAGCACCAGCCTGCGGCTGCCCTTACAATCCCTAACGCGCTTCGCCATTCGGACATTTATGATGTTGTGCGAGATAATAGCATTTTATTCCGACAAAATAGGTAAAACAGAACACTAATATTCCGTCAGAAAAGCCTAATAAAAGAACCATTTTGGGAGTGATGTGTGCATTTATACCACAAAGATACTACTTTTGCACCCAAATTCATTCTTTTTTCCTAAAAATACCGCAAAATATGAAGCGTTTTTTGCACCTACTTACCCTATTGTCTTTATTGTTTTTGGCATATTACCTATATACTGCCGATATTTTGCATATACCCACCATCTATAGTTATCCTTTGTTGGGATTATCTTTGCTAATGTTGTTGCTGGGTTTTGTGGCGCAAGTTTATACGTGGAAAGTAACCCTACAGCAGGCGGGTTTTGCGGTGGATAGCGCGATTTGTTTTGCGGGAACAGGCATGAGTGTTTTTGCCAAATATATACCGGGCAAGGTGATGGTCATTGTGGGACGGGCGAGCTATGTAACCGAAAAATATGGCTATCCCTTGCCACAAATGACCGCTTTGTCACTGACCACCCAGCTCATCACCCTTTGGACAGGTCTTAGCATTGGTCTATTGGGTTTGACGGCGGCGGGTGGCTATGCGGCTTGGTGGTGGTTGAGCGCAACACTATGGCTTGCTTTAACAGTGAGCGTGTTCAGCAATTGGGTGAACCGCTTGTTATCAGCCTTGGCGCTTCGTTTGTTGCGCAAAAAGGTTTCTTTGCCACATTTAGCCATGCAACAAGTTTTCCCAATTTTGGGCTGGTATATCATCAATTGGCTATTGTGGGCAGCGGGTTTTTACCTATTATGTACTGCCCTAAGTCCCAACAAAGTATCTCTTTTGACAGGCTTTGGCTATCCCTTAGCCATCACTTTGGGTATTGCTGCCATGCTCACGCCCGGCGGACTTGGGGTGCGTGAAGGCATTTTGGTAGTGTTTTTGAAAATTGTGGGCATGGATACCGTAACAGCTACTACCATTGCCGTAGCCTCGCGCCTATGGTTTTTGGTAGGCGAATGTGGTAGTTTTGTAATGGGTTTGGTGGCTAACAGAAGCTACAAATAGAGTAGCTATTGGCAACAAAAAAGCTACATGATAACAATAATTTTCCCAAAGTTTGACAACAACATTGGCAATAAATACATCTAACGGATAGGTTTTTATATCTATTCCATCACACCGTTTATCTGTTTCGTTGCAGATAAACGGTGTTTTTTTGCACCTTTGACGGACAAAAAGCCTTTTAACCTGGTTCCTGTTAAAAAATAAAACCACCAATACAATAAGATTCTTCCGTAGGATAAGGTTTAAACACTATCCTACGGAAAAATCCCCGCAAAAAAGCACCTTTGGCTTGGTTCGTTAAAAAAACCTTTCAAGGGTTCCACCCCCCGAAAGCTTAAACACGTAGGTATCCTTAGCCAGAACATTTTTGACCTATTCCATCACACCGTTTATCTGCAATGAAGCAGGTAAACGGTGTTTTTTTGCATATTTTGCCCCAAAAAAAGAAATACAGACCCCCGAAAAAAATATTTTTAGGCTATAACGAAAAAAAATGGCTTAAAATGAAACTTTTTTTGATCTGCAAAAAAGCGGGTGTACACCCGCATCGCAGCACCTTTGACCCGCATCGCAGCACCTTTGACCCGCTTCGAAGCACCTTCGACCCGCTTCGAAGCACCTTCGACCCGCATCGCAGCACGTTTGACCCGCTTCGAAGCACGTTTGACCCGCATCGAAGCACCTTCGACCCGCTTCGAAGCACCTTTGACCCGCTTCGAAGCACCTTCGACCCGCTTCGCAGCACCTTTGACCCGCATCGAAGCACGTTTGACCCGCATCGAAGCACCTTCGACCCGCTTCGCAGCACCTTTGACCCGCTTCGCAGCACCTTTGACCCGCTTCGCAGCACCTTCGACCCGCTTCGAAGCACCTTCGACCCGCATCGAAGCACCTTCGACCCGCTTCGAAGCACCTTTGACTTGATTCGTTAAAAAAAACCTTTCGGGGGTTTCAAACCCCCGAAAGGTTAAACACGTAGGTATCATTCGCCAGAACATTTTTGACGATCTTTCCTAATTGCCTTTTTTGTTGCTAGATCTACAACTTAAGCGGGTATTTTGTAAAAAGATAGGCATAAATCAAAAAAAACTCAAAAAAAAACAACCCCTCAATGCAACCTTTTACACAATACTTGCGTCATTATTACGTTGAATGTATCTAATAGTGACCATTCCTATTGCCTTTTTTGTTTGTAATCTATGGTTTAAGTGAATATTTTGTAAAAAAAATAGGCACAAATCAAAAAAACTCAAAAAAATAACTACCCAATGCAACCTTTTACACAATAATTGCGTTATTAATACGTTGAAGGTATCTAAAATGCGTATTTCTTTTGTGTAAATTTTGTAATGTTTTTATTTTGTGTTGTAATTCTTTGATTATGAACGACTTATACATTACAATAAAAAAAATTACAAAGAAAAACAACAGCAAGATATACAACTTTGACAAATGTTTTTTACCTTTGTTGTAATAATTGTAAAGGTTCTGTGCTTTTACAATAAATTCCGTAACTTTTTTTTTAAAATTTAAAATTATGAGAAATCTATTTTCTTCTTATTGTTTTACCGCCCTGCTTGCACATATTAGGGGGGGGGTAATGTGTTGTAGCTTGTTCCTATGCCTTGCTATAGGAAGTGGGCAGGTTTGGGGGCAGATTGCGTGTTCTGAACCCAAAGGGTTTTTAGAAGTAGAAACCACCGTTTATAAATTAGACGATGGGGTATATAGAGTTCATGTGGAACCTAATATGCCAGAAAGTTGTATCCCTATACAAAACCAATTACCTCCGCAACTTCTTATGTCATTCAGTTTTTTTCAAAATAATACTTTTGTGGCTAAGAAATCTTTATTGAACACAAATTTAGCTCAAAACCAAGCGCCGGAGGCTATTGAATTTTGGGGTAGTAAAAACCAGGTATTCGGAGGACCTAACAATGGTTATGGTTATGGCAACTATCTTAAGTGGTTCACAAGCAACGGAGAACATGACTACATTATTAGTTTTAACAATGTGGCTTGTGACTTACCTAATGTACAAGTCAACCAAATTAACAAAGTAAAGGTTTCTTATTTGATTATTCCTGGCAATCCTACCATATCAGTAGTTTCTACCTTGATATTCAAAGATATGTCAGAGACGATTAATGGGATAACTACCGTCTTTAGAGATATTGCTGGTAACGTTATATCTCCCCAAACCGACCAAGGCATTAATACCCCTTTTGAATTTACAGCCGACCCTATTAGTATGAATAGAGTAAATTCACTAAAGCTGTTGACTGATAACGGCAAAAGTGCCTTCAACCAGTATGTTTTGGCAGACCTTCTAAGTATCCCCACACGCTACCGCCGAAATTCGTATGTAGTGCCTTATGGTGGTTGTCCGCCTTATAGCCAAACATGGCAAGAAGTGGCAGGCGCACCTTTGTCCGCTAACTCTGATGGTATTTTTAGACCCAATGTCAGCCTCACTTATGATATTTTTGTGACCGATAATATGCAAACTCGCCAAATTGCCTCTTTGCTACCCGTTGGTATAGAGAACATAACGGCGAGTATTACCCCAAATGAAAGTTGTAAACTCAATTTGGTGGTTGATTATGAACCTTTTGTTAACTCAGTCACCAATTCTAGTGCAACACCTTCTATCACTTTTCCCAATCCTATTGACCCAAGTTCTAATTTGTTGGTACAAGTTGCGGCACCTAACCAAGTTATCAACCAAACCCTCACCGAAACGACTTATGTTACGCCTATTATCAATAATGCAGTACTTAAATTGCCTCAAACCTTGTTTAGTAGCCTAAACACAACAATGAATAGTAGTAGCACACTAAGCAACAATGTAACAAGCAGTTCTATCATCGTTCCATCTGGTGTTATTACTACTATCCAGAACGCCAACCTACAGTTCCTAAATTACGAAGCAGGCATTGTTGTGCAGCCAGGTGGCAAACTTATTATTGACAATAGTACGCTCAATGCTTGCCCTGCTGCTAATTATTGGCAAGGTATCAGGGCGATAGGTAATAATCTGCCCAACATGCCCACTACTTTTAACCCATCTACCCAAACCAGTAATGACCATGGTATTGTGGTTATCAGAACTAATAGTGAAGTGCAAAATGCCCAAATAGGACTTATGAATGCCAGGAATACCACTGACAACGGTTATGGTATTGTGGTATGTCAAAACGCAAAATTCACCAATACAGATATAGGCGTATACCTTTGTAATATTGGTAGCGGCACTTTCGTAGATGAATTTGGCAATACACTTATTCTACCTAACGAAAACAAATTTTGCCAAGTTGTTAATTCCACCTTTACAAACAATATCGACCTATTTAACAATCTTTTGGGACGACCCGTTAATATGGTATTGGCAAAAGCCCGCTATAAAAAAGACTTTACAGGCAACATTTTTGTAGACAATATCTCCAATTTGGCAGACAAGGGTGTGGGTATATTTGCTAACAATGCGCGTGTTCGCCTACAAAACAACCAATTTACAAGCCTATTCAAAGGGATAGACTATGCCTCCTTGCCAAGTCTAAGTGGTTTTGTCGAAATTGCCAACTGCAATTTTGAACGTACCCACCGAGCCATAACCTTAACAGGAGGTTTCCTATCAGACATCCACCACAACCAAATCAATAGCCTCGGCTTTATTGCTCCCTCCAACACCAACCCCAGCTACGGCTTGTTCATAGATGGAACTATGGGAGCTACTGTCCGAGCCAATACCTTCGGTAGCGCTACCAACACACCTACCAGTTACGACGACTTCTTGACCTACGGTATGATTGTCCGCAATACGGGCAGCAACAATTTTGAAACCACCATCAAAAACAATAACTTCACAGGTGGTTTTGCTACTGCCAACAATTTTTCGGGCGACAACAACAATATGGTCATAGACTGCAATACCTATAGCAACCAAACCCTATGGGACTGGGCTATTGACAATAGCTCCAGCCTCCTCGAAAACCAAGGAATATGTAATTTAACTAACCCTATGCTCGCCCGTCGCAACTATTTTCATACCATCACCAACCCCGCGGCTTTCCCGCCGCCCTATCATATTATTAGCGGAATGAACACTACTTTTGAATACCGAGCGCAGGAAACAGCAGTCACTCCTACCGTAAATATCGGAAATGTTGTACCTACAACTTGTCCCTATCCATCAGGTACAACCATCACCAGCGAATGTGCAGTAGACAATCCACCACCGCCTGTTGACCCCAATCAGCAGCGCTTGGCGATTGCCACAACTACTGACTCGCGCGAAAAACTGAGCCTATATACCGAACTCTATAAAAGCCTGTCGGCTACCGATGCCCTCGAAACAAGCAAAATTGACCTACAAACCGAAGACCGCGATGCTGCCAAAAAAGTATTGGCTGCCACCTACTTCGACGAAGGCAATAACAGCAAATCCTTAGAGTACCTCCAACAATTGTCCTTGGACAATAGTGAGAATATAGCTTTTTATGACTTATTCCAACAACTATTGGGCAACGAAGGCGGACGTTTGGCAAAACAAAACCTATTGCCCATAGCCCGACAGCAAAACCACCTCGGAGCAGTATATGCACAAGCCATAGTGGGCGAACAGCAAGGCATCTTGTTTGACAAAGAAGTGCCAATGCCTTTTAGACAAACGCAGTTCCAACAAACCGCCAATACCATCAACGGAATACTGAACATTGTACCCAACCCTTCTACTGGTCAGGTGCAAATACAAACCCAATGGCACGAACCGCTACAGTTGAGCATCATAGACGTATTGGGTCGGACTGTTTATGCACAAACCATACAGCCCTACAATAATACCATCGTCAATACTCTTTCC
>JAEUUX010000060.1 GCA_016787295.1 Chitinophagales bacterium | reverse complement strand
CCATTTGCTGTTCCTCGAAATACTATTATCGTAAGCAACAAAGGGTGATTCATCTTTTTTGCTCACCCAAAAAAGAAGCAAAAAAAGGTGTTCTTTTTCGAGTGGATTCGTCCGGCGTGCTGTGGTCTTTGCTTAATTTTGTGGTAGCAAGTAAATTAGTAAGTATTTTATCTGTTTTATCGTATTAGCTACCACAAAATGTAGGCAATCGTTGAGGCACTTTATCGTTTTTTGTCTGTTTAACCGTGACTTTCATGCCTCAACGACCGACTACAGCACTATTTCGGACAGCGAAAATAGTGTAGGCAACTGTACATTTTTGTGACCGCAATTATTAGACTGTCAACATTTTACAAAATCCGAAGACTGTATTCAATTTAGTATAAATGCTTGCTTATCCGATACTAAACTTTGATTTTTTTCACAGAAATAAAAAAAACAAAGCCCGTTCCGATTATTATGTTGGAGCGGGCTTTTGAATAACAATAAGTGGTTAAATTTTTCTTATACCATCGCTTTTTAGTCAATTTAGCGTATCTTTGTGCCATAACTCATAGGGTTAGTACTTTTGCATCTCATATTTTTTCTTTTTCCACATATTTTTTTTACCATGCCATTTTCCGTTCCCACAAGCATCATTATCTTATTTGTAGCAACAGTACTTTTGTCGGGTTATTGTTTTTTGCGTTCTATTCAAAACCCCACGCTGAAACAAGCATTTGTAATCCTTTCGACAATATGGCTATTGCTGCAAACACTCATTGCCTATAGTGGTTTTTATACGACCACCACCACCCTGCCGCCACGCGCCATGCTCAACATCATTCCGCCATTATTATTCATGATTTGGGTATTTTGGAAACGTCAAGAGTGGCTCAATATGTCATTACAATGGCTGACCTATTTGAGTGCAGTGCGGATATTTGTAGAAATTGTATTGCACCAACTATATAAAGCACAAGCTGTGCCACAAATCATGACTTTCGAAGGCAAAAATTTTGATATACTAATAGGTATTAGCAGCCTTGTGGTGGCTCGCTATGCCTTTGCCTCCTCCACACCCAATTGGCGATTATTGTTGGCATGGCATATCACGGGGCTAATTTTTTTGTTGAACATCGTACTCATTGCTATCCTATTGGTGCCGAGTCCTTTTCAGCAATTTGGAGCCGAACAACCCAACATAGCCATCTTGTATCCACCTTTCAACCTCTTGCCCGCCTACATTGTGCCATTGGTTTTATATAGTCATTTGATAAGTATTTGGCAACTCCTGAGTCAGAAATAAGCAAAACTGAATCTGCATGAACCAGTAAAATACGCTAATATTTTCCAGATAATAAAAAAAACAAACAAAAAATAGAAAAAAATGGCATAAACAAAACCTCAAAGAAACAAAACCAAATCAAAAATAAAAAAAGAATAACCATGAATGACAAAATCATCGTTTACGCAATCCCATTTTTCTTACTCATGATAGCCCTCGAATGGTGGGTAGGAAAAATCAAAAACAACACCCACTATCAAATCAATGACACCATCGGTAATTTGTTTTCGGGTATTAGCGAACAAGCATTTAGCATTTTTTCCAAAGCATTGCTACTTACCATCGCCGACTACCTACAACAACACTATGCCCTCTTCAAAATCCCTACAACATGGTGGAGCATTACCATATTGTTTCTGCTTTTTGACTTCTTGTTCTATTGGGCGCACCGAATAGGACATGAAAGTAATTTATTTTGGGGGTCACACATCGTCCATCACCAAAGCCAACAATACAACCTATCTGTTGCGCTGCGCCAACCATGGCTCTTGCCCATCATGACCTTTTTCCTATTCCTCCCTATTCCGCTACTTGGCTTCGATGCCCTATCTTTTGCTATTGTTGCGGCTTTCTCCACCCTCTATCAATTTTGGATACACACCCAGCAAATAGGCAAACTCGGTTTTCTTGAATATATACTCAACACACCCTCCCACCATCGGGTACATCACGGCTCCAATCCACAATATATCGACAAAAACTATGGAGCAGTGCTCATCATATGGGATAGACTGTTCAACACTTTCCAACCCGAAGAAGAAACTGTTAACTATGGCATCACTACTCCTTTCGAAAGCCAAAATGCTGTGTGGGCAAATACCTATTACCTACAAGATATATGGAACAACCTCCAAAAACTACCCACATGGCAACAGAAATTGCGATACATTTTCATTAGTCCCATGCAACTCAAAAATAATTTCCCACAACTTTATGCCAACACCGCCTCCACACAACCAACAACACCCAAAACTGTCCCAACAGCCCTGTCTTTGTATGCTGCAATACAATGTATTATCGTCATCATAGGATTGTCAGCTTTACTTTATTATATTGACGAACTCAATATAGTGCAAAAAGCCGCCGCAGTTGTTACTATTATCATTTCTTCTTTGACTGTTGGAGCGGTATTAGACCAAAAAACATGGGCAAGAGTAGCCGAAACCACCAGAATGACTTTGCTTATCGTAGCCATGCTCATCATTTTCCAACACCATTTTCTGTTTACTCCTATTCTTTTCCTAAGTATTCTATTAAGCATTGCGTCTATTATATGGATGAACTATCATCGGCAATTATTTTCACTTAACTAAATATCTTTAAAAAAGAAATATATCCAACTATTTAGCACAGAAGCTTTCGAAGATTTTAAATCCTCGAAAGCTTCTGTGTTTATAATAAATACTTAATTTCTTAGAAAAGATGGATAATCACATTAGAAAATGTGAACAATAAAATGAAAATCGACAAAAACTAACTGTTAATTACCCTGAAATGTTGCCTTAAATGTGGTAATAAGCAAATAACACAATTGTAGCGTTTCTTCGTAAGGTATGCTTTAAACCATACTTTACGGAAAAACAAACAAATGTACTATTACCTTAGCAGTATTAACTTGAATAACTACTTAGGGGAAACAAAAACAATCAATATTTGAGCAGTAATGCAACCTATTTATTGTTTTTTGCATCATACACATAATAAAGGGTTTAAACCATACCTTATACGAAGAAATAAACAAATATACTTTGATAACGACATTATTTAATATCATAATAGAAAATGACAACAATATAAAAAGTATTAAAAAATCAAATAAACCCTGAAATGATGACCTGATTATAGCAACGAAAATCGGAATAAGAAGGAAAAAGCTCGCAGCCGTGACATATTATGTTGTGCTTTTTTGAATAATTTCATCTCGTTGTGCTTATTTGATAACGCAATAAATAACGTTTTTTTAATGTTGTTATCAAACTGTTAGCTGATAGTATTAACTTAAATAACTACTAAATCTGTAATTTTTTTTAATAATAGCATGATCATTAACAACACATCTATTTCTGAATGATTAAAATACAATTATAGTACACAAAATAAAATAATTATAGCGATGTTAACAACAAAAAAAATCCCTTTATTAATTGCAGGCATTGCTTGCATAGAGTTGTTGGTTTACTTATGGGCAGTTTGGACAACAACATTAGATAAAAATAATTTTTTTGCGATAGAACCAGCATTTATCTTTGACAAATGCGCTCGCAATTCAGGTAGAGTATCAGCCACGCTCATTCTCTTCATTTTATTGATGCTTGGTTATTATGGGTTAAAACAAATATACAGTGATAACAGGAAAAAAGACACTTTCCGAATTTTGATTAGTTTGTTTACCTTTAATCACCTAATCCATTTTCTGTTTCTATTTCTTCGTTTCAAAAGTCATGGAGCAGAACTTACTATAAACGCAGATAAACACGGTTTTATTACCTTTATTTGCATAGTAATAAGTCCTTTTATTCTTTGGAGTAATAAAAACCTAAATATCCCACTCTATTTAGGCATAATTCTACACCTATTCAATGTCAGCTATTTTATGAATAAAACTTTTTTGAGCAAAATAAAACCCGACCAACCAGCCTATCACAACCAATTAGGCATTGTTCTTTTGACACTTGCTTGTCTTTATGTGTTATATAGAGTTATACGCGAAAATGTACAAAAATTTCCATCAAGTAGCAATACATAACTCAGCACCATAGCATTTTGTTCAAATATTTTGGTTATTTCAATGTTCAACTTCTTCACCATGATATGATACTTAAATTGTAGGAGGACGTTTCAAGCAATGACCCGAACCTGATTCCTATTTGTGATAAAACTGTTTTGTACAAATTCTGTTTCATTTGGAAAATGCTTAAAAATGTTTTTTTTGAAAGAAGGTTGATTTTGTTCTAAAAAGTAGTATCTTTGCCACAACTAACAGGTACTAACCATATTGCAATATGAAAAACTTTTTACTTTATACTATAGCCGTTTTTGCATTATTTTATGATACGGCTACCATAGCTCAAACAATTTCGGGCATTGTCAACCAATATGCACAGGTCACGGCTGTCACTAATACCTCTATTACGGTCAATAATACGAGTGGTTTTAGTACAGGAGATTTGGCTGTGATTATCCAAATGGACGGAAATCCTCTTACACCAGCAGGTGCCAATGCAGGTAATTATGAATACACTTTTATCAATAATATTAGTGGCAATACTCTTACTGTACCACCTATGTCGCGCAACTATAGCCCTACGACCAATAAGGTGCAGTTGATAAAAGTTCCTAACTATACCGATGTAACCGTTTCGGGCGAGTTAAGTTGTCAGCCCTATAATTCACAAAACGGAACAGGTGGCGTTATTGCCCTATATGTTTGTGAGACGCTCACCCTCGAAGCCGACATCAATGTGTCTGCCAAAGGATTTAGAGGAGCGAATACCCACGAATCAGCAACACCTGCTCCTGCTCCCAATGATGTGATAAGTCAAGGGCAGGGTATCAGTCCGTTTTTTGTGACCACTATTTTAACGGGAAATGCGAGTCCTGCGGGCGGTGTTGGCGGTGGCGGCGGTATGACCTACACGAACGGTAGTCCAGACTTAGGTGGCTTTGGCGGCGGTGGCGGTGGCGGTGTTGGCGGTGGTGGTGGCGGCGGCGGCATGTTTGGCGGCGGCGGTACTGCGGGTAAGGGCGGATTGCCTCTGTTTGTTAGTGGTGCAACTGCGGGGCAGAACGGCGAAAGTGCTACAGGCAACGGTTACTTTGATGCAGATACCAACAAGGTGTTTATGGGCGGCGGCGGCGGCTACGAAGCTCACAAAGTCCCATATGGTTCAGCAGGTAATGGAGGGGGAATCATACTGATTGTGGCAGCCGAAATTGTGGGTAATGGACATGCTATACGAGCGGAGGGCGGCGGTTCGTTTCATGCTTGTAACAACTATAACGATGCAGACCACTTTGGCGGTGGCGGCGGCGGACAAATGCTGATACACACCCCCAACATTATTGGCAACCTTACTCTCTCTGCCAAAGGAGGTAATTCCAATTCTTGCCAGAACGAATATGGCGGCGGCGGAGGCGGAGGAGGTATTTGGACATCTATCATCTTGCCCGGTGGCGTATCTACCAATGTGAGCGGCGGTCTGTCTCCCAATATTGTTCCAGTTCCCACAACTGTAGGTTTTCAGCAAAAAGGCGGTAATGGTTTAGTGATTATGAACACCTTAGATTTAGCTATAGCTGGGGCTTGTTCGTGTCCTCCTACCGATTGTGATGACGGTTTGTGTTTTACAGTTGATTCTGTTAATCCCCTTTCATGTGATTGTATGCACATTCCAGCGGTATTTAATTGCAATGATAACGACTGCGCCACTTTGGACTCTGTTGATCCTGTCACCTGTGAATGTACTCACACGCCTGTGCCATTCGAATGCAATGACAATGATTGTATGACCACCGATGTCGTGAATCCTAACAATTGCTCCTGTACTCACGTACCCATAGAAATACCCGATTGCGACGATCAACTTTGTTCGACCACCGACTCCTTTAACCAGAACAACTGTCAATGCGAACATACCCCTATCGTCATTAATTGCGATGATGGGCTTTGTACAACAGACGATAGTTTGGACGAAACGACTTGCGAATGTATTCACACTCCTATCGCTATTCCTGATTGCAACGATAATGATTGCAATACGGCTGATGTGTATAATCAAATGACTTGCGAATGCGAAAATAATCCCCTTTCGCCAACGGCTTGTGACGATGGTTTATGCCAAACGACTGATACCTATAACACCACGACTTGCGAATGTGAACACACACCTATTGCCGAACCGAATTGTGATGACAACAATTGTAATACCACCGACTCCTACAACATGACAACGTGTGCTTGTGAGCATGCTGTCATCACACCACCTGATTGTAGCGACAACGACCCACAAACAGTAGACTATTACAACGAGAGTACTTGTGCTTGTGAAAATTTAGCCAAAACTGCTATGATCATTCCCAATGCTTTTTCGCCAAATGATGACGACATTAATGATATATTTAGGGTATTCACCAACGAACCCAATATCACTGAGTTCAGTTTAGAGGTATATAATCGTTGGGGGCAAAAAGTATTCGTCACCTCAAACATCACCGATGGTTGGGACGGACGTTGGAAAGGTATAGACCAAGAGATGGGAGTATATGTCTATCAATTGCGCTATACAAGGCCGATCAATGGTAGCCGTTTGTTACATGGCAATGTGACCTTAGTGCGATAATTATTACAAATTATTCAGCATAAATTTTCTTCCATACAAAAAGTCCGTATGACATCGTGTCATACGGACTTTTTGGGCTTATTGCTCTTTGTTGTTATCTCCTTTGGCTTTGGTTTTGCCTTTTTTGGAAGGAGTAGCTTTTTTTTCTGCGTTATTAGTGTTGGCAGTTACGATTTCTGCTTTTTGCACCGAATCAGTAGCTTGTTCCACTACAACAGTTGGGGGAACTTCATTGTTTTTGTTTCCCTTATTTGTTTTTGAGGTGGCGGTTTTGGCAACTGTTTTAGTTGTTGCTTTTTTGTTTACTGTTGCCGATGTTTTATCGGTTGTTGTTTTCGGCTCCTTTGTTGCATCAGCCTTATTGGTATCTGTATTGGCAGGTTCAGGCGTGACATTTTTACCTGATTTAGGAGTGACGGATTTTTTTACAGCCGTTTCTGTCGATTTGGTGGGAGGAATAACCTCTACTTCGGTAGATGTGGTTATATTTTCTTTCGACTTATTTTCTTTGACTGTGGCAACCTTAGAGTCTTCCAAATCGAGTTCCGACAAAGCATGATTTAAAGCTTGAGAAATATTGCCTTTTTTGGGCTTGGCATTTTTCTTATGCTGGTCTGCTGGCGGTAACGTATTAACAAGTGTTTTTTCAGCTACATCTGTTTGATGTGTTTCTTGCTTTGGTTCATCTTTGGTCATATCACCTAACAAATTTGTTTGAACAGCAACATTTTTTGCCGCATTTACTTGTTTTTGCTGTCCTTTACCTTGTTGTGGTTTGCCTTTAGGGTTAGCTGATTTTTGTTGTGCATTATCAGGAGTTACTTGCTGTTTATGTCCTTGCTTTTGTTGTGCATTATCGGCAGTTACTTGTTTTTGCTCCTGTTTTTGTTGTGTATTATCAGGAGTTACTTGTTTCTGTTCCTGTTTTTGTTGTGTATTATCAGGAGTTATTTGTTTCTGTTCCTGTTTTTGTTGTGCATTATCGGCAGTTACTTGTTTTTGCTCCTGTTTTTGTTGTGTATTATCAGGAGTTGCTTGTTTCTGTTCCTGCTTTTGTTGTGCATTATCAGGAGTTGCTTGTTTCTGTTCCTGCTTTTGTTGTGCATTATCGGCGGTTACTTGCTGTTTATGTCCTTGCTTACCACCATGTTGTTGTGTATGTTTAAGATGTTGTGTTTGCTGTTGCTGTTTGTTAACAGTATTTTGCTGGACATCGTTGGTATTTTTTTGCGAAACCGCTTTATTTTCTTCTGCTGCAAGCACTTTTTCTGTTGTTTCAACCATTTCGACCGATTGAGCAACAGTTGTTTCTGCTGCGGGTGTTTTTTCCACCTCCAAAGAAGTCAGTGCCAATAGGTGTGTATCGCGCTCTTTGGTGCGTTGTTGTCGTTCCATTTCGCGAACAAAACGGGATTTAAAAGGCAGCACTTTGCGTACTGTATCTTTTGAGTTTGTTGTAACCGCAGGTATGGGGTCTTGAGGGGTTTTTTCCTCTTTGATTGGAACAACAACTTCTTTTTCGGTTGTTGCTTGCGGTTGTGGTTCAACGGGAACAGGAGTCTCTGTTATCGGTTCTTGTGTAGGAGTTACTTCAACAGCGGTGGGAGTTGGTTCAGTGGTTGTGGTTACAACTGGTTCATTTTCCGCAGAAACTGCCTTGTCTGCCACCACGATAGGCACATTTTTTTGTTCCTCTTTGGTTTCGGGCAGTTTTTCTTTGACGCTGTTTTGTTCTGTTTCTACTTTGGATTTGGGAGTTTGAGTGTTACCATGTTGTTGGAAATTCTTTTTTAGCAAATCCTTTTTTTGTTGTGGGCTAGGTTGTTTGTGGTGTCGGTGGTCAAATTTTTGTAGGATTTGTTGTGGTTTATCATTGCTTTTAGCTGTGTTTTTATCTGCTGGTTTGTTTGTGTTGGGGGTGTCTTGTTTATCGGCGGTTTCTAGCAGATTTTCGGCAGACTTTACAGGTGTTATATCAGTATTTTTGTTGGATAGAACTTGGTTTTTATCCTTATCCTCTTTTCCCTCTACCGATATTTGGTTTTGATTTGTTTCTGTTGCCAGATTAGATTCTGCTGCTTGTGGTGGTTTTTCGTTATTAACAACATTATTTGATGGTGACACAGGTGTAGTAATGGGTTCTACTTTAGTCTTTTTGAGTTGTTGAATGGTATTATCTTTGACCTTAACTTGGCTTTCTAATTCCATTACTTTCCTTCGCAAACGTTTTACTTCATCTGTTTCGGGAATAATACGGATATTTTTGGCGCATTTACCATTCCTATTTTGCCCCGGTATATATTCGACATACATACCTTTGACCAAAGCATTGGGCGAGCCACTCTCTAAATAAGAACGATAGAAGAAGAGTGTTTCGTTTGAGTCGGTTTTAATAAAGCCGACCAATTTGCTATCATCATAACTCTCTATACAACCCACCATATATTTTTTGAGTTGTGATTCGGGTACCAAACTGATTTGTTCTGCACAAGGACCTCTTTCGTTGTTGCCAATAACAAACTCCAACTCGGTGCCTTCTTCCATGAATGTTAAAGATGGCGGGCGTTGAAAATACAAGTCGTTTTCATAAACCAGCAAACCCCAACCTGCATTGGGTTCAAAAAACTTTACTTTGCCCCGCAATTTGGTAGCAGGTTTTTGGATATAATCGAGCAGTTGTTTGAACAAGTGTTCAGAATTGTTATTGACACGCAAATGAATGTCCAAATCGGTGATAATTAGGTGAATATTGCCTTTTACTGGCATTACTTCGCCCATAAATAAGCGTTTGGGAACATATTCTCGTTCTTTCCAACGATATTTTGCATAACGCGGGTCGTTGTAGTTGTCGTTGCTAATAACGGGTGCTTCGTAAGAATCTGCCAATTCTAGAATAAAATCATCGGCTTTTTTGCCACCCGTGATTTGGTAAAAATACTCTTTATGTTCTAAGAGTTTTTGGTATATTTCGCGTTGATCGGGCGGTAGTTTATAATGCGTATTGGCATCAAAAATACAATAAAAGGTGACTCCTTTTTCGCGTTTCAGCACAATCAACAACTCCATTAACACATTCAAAGATGGTTGAGCTGTATCGTGCCAATAACATAAATTGGTGCCGTCTATGAAAAAAGTTTGATTTTTTGTTATTTGCTGGCTATCATTTGTTTTGCCCATATTAAAAAAAAAATTTAAGGGTGATGAAAAAATAAGGTAGGCAAACATGACCTATAGACATGCCAAAAGCTACCTATGTAAGAAATAGGTAGAGACAATAGTGCAAACAAAAAAAGTAATTGGAAAAAAGAAGCACTAATAGTTAAATGTTATCAAAAAAACGCTGGATATTTTTTAACTAATAGAAAAGATAGGCAAAAAATAAAACGCAGAATTGCAAAAAACACTTATAAAATTTACTATACCATATAAAAAAGCGCTATTTAGCTAAATATGCTATAGAATATGACAATTTAAAGAGCAAAACAAGAATTTTAGTGTCTTATATTAGGTTTTTTCCGTGTTAAATACTATGAATTATGGCTTATTATACAGCAATAAAACATACTATATCTAACAAATAAGCAGGACAAATGCCAACCTATTGTAATGTCAAAAGTATTTTATTGGGAATACACTAAAATATGCTTGCTTATTAGATGTGGAAGCTAAAAAAGCGCTAAGAAAATTTAATGGTGTTATTCGAATTTCAGGCTTATCTTTCTAATAAATTATACCTTTTTTAGTAAAAGATACATTACTTTAATGATTGCAAAGTCTCTAATTTGAAGTATTGTGTAAAAAATGAAAAAAAAAGTGAGTTGGTAGTAGAATAATAGGAAAATAAAAAAATAAAGCAGTAAACTGTAAAAATCGGGATTTCAAAATAGGTGATGAAAGTAGTTGTTAGTTATGATAGTGAATTGCATGAGGGAGCAGTTTCGGCAAAAAGTGCAAATTGTCTTGTTGTATTTGATGTTTTTATTTTTCTTAGACAAATTCCTATTTGAAAATGGGTAAGAAAATTAATTATTTGCCTTCTAACAAAAACTATAAAAGCGGATGATATGATACATAATTTTCTCCAAAAAGGCGTAGACTGTCTTGTTGTATTGGGTATTTTTGTTTTTCTTGAACAAATTCTATCGGAAATTTGTCTTAATATCCACGAGCTTTTTTTAGTGAAAGGTAAGTTTCAATAGATTACGTCTTCGTCCTCAAATGAAATTTTTTCAGAACAGTCGCGACAAAAAAGTTCTAATTGTTCTTCGACTATTTCTGATTTTATAAACACCAATTTGCCATCTTGATGTTCAAAAACGTCATATTGCAAGAGTTGTGAAATAAACTCTTCACAACCACACACTTTGCATTCGTATTTACCCATGATACTTTAAATTCGGATATTTTTCGATGATTACACACAATCTTTATACCAAAAACACTCCAAATCTTCGTGCGAAGGTAAGGCGATTTATCCAATTTTCCAACACTTATTAACAATTTTTTGCAAAAAACGCTAAAATAA
>JAEUUX010000009.1 GCA_016787295.1 Chitinophagales bacterium | reverse complement strand
AACGTGGAGCGTTACCCCTGCCAATGCAGGAACCACAGACGCTACAGGTAACTTCACCAGCAACAGCAGTTTTGTCGGTAATGCTACTATTACTTATACTGATAATAGTACAGGACAGGCATGTTCAGGGGCTATTGTGGTAACAGTTAGCGAACCTATTAGTGCGGGACAAGATGCTACGGCTGTTGTTTGTAACAATACCAATAATGGCAATGTCACAACTATCGACTTAAATACTTTGGTGACGGTTGGTGGTGGTAGTTTCAGTCCTATTGGAACAGCTCCTGCTTTGAGTGGAACCACATTTAACGGCAATGGTTTAACTGCGGGTGTTTATGAATATACCTATACCATAAATGGCAACGTTGCTTGCCCTGCTGCAAGTATTACGATTAGCATTACGGTTGATGCTTGTTCATTCTGTCCGAGTGTGACTGTTCCTTTAGATGCAACAATGTCACTGTGCGATGGAAAAGACCCGGGTCTTTCTGAGTGGGAAGGTCAAATACAATTCAGCGGTAATTCTGCAACATTTGCGGGTTTTGCGTGGTTTAGCGATGCTGCTATGAGCATTCCTGTTCAGGAGAGTGATTACGATTATACAGGTGACGGTTGTAATACACAAGCAACGACCTTGTATGTGGGCATATTGTGTACGCTCACACCTAACGAGCCTATAGCTGCGGGTAGTTTAGACTTGCTTTTATTGCCGCCATACGATACTACTTTGTTGGTTAGCACATCAGCACCTTGTACTGTCCCTACTTTGACAAGTACGTGTGACAACTACATTATTACTGCCGATGATGTACCAACGGAAGTTTTACCGGGTGACGAAGGGGTTGCATTCTGGACAATTACTTACAATGAACCTACAGGAACTGCTAACTGTTTTGCAGAACCATTAGAAATTGCGTATAGTTGTCCGCTCAATTGCCCTACTGCTACCTTTACAGCTACGCCTTTGGCGGTGTGTGTAGGAGATTCATTTACCTTAACCTATACGGGTACGGCTTCGGCGGCGGCTACTTATCAATGGACAGTAGGCACACAAGTTCTTACGGGTGTTGGACCACATACGGTTACGCCAACAAGTCCGGGTATACTTATTGTTAATTTAGCAGTTACAGATAACGGTTGTACAGAAAGCTCGAACGCTGTGGTGACGGTATCAGAAGTATCTATCAGTTTAAGTACCAATAGCACAATGATTGAATATGGCAATTCGGCTATATTGACTGCTGAAGCAGTTAGTACGCCTATTAGTGCGATTAGTTACGAATGGAGTCCTTCTGGTTTGGATTGTAATGATGTTGCTTGTTCGGCTGTTACGGTTACGCCTATTAGCAATACCAGTTATAGTGTAACAGCTACGTCGGCTTCGGGCTGTAGTGCTTCGGCACAAATTGCTATTACTGTACATCGTGAAGCTATTTTGGTTGTTCCTAATGCGTTCTCTCCAAATGGCGATAATACTAACGACATTTGGCAGCCTTTGATAATGGATGCAGGCGAAATTTATATTACAGTCTATAACCGTTGGGGTGAAAAAGTGTTTGAAACCGCTAATGCTCAAGAAGGCTGGGACGGTTTCTTCCGCGACATCAAGCAAGAGTTAGGTGTGTATGTGTACTACATCGAATATACCGAAGTAGATTCTACTGAACGCAAATTTGTGAAAGGTAATTTAACCTTGTTGCGTTAAGGCGTTTGATTGAACCATAAAAAGAAAACAGCCCTGCTAAGAAAATTCTTAGCAGGGCTGTTTGTTGTAATTAGACTATACTGAATTGAGAATACTTTTCAGATTTTTTAGAAAAAGCCATATTTTTAATGTATCGTTTTTTATTCATCTCAGATTTATCAGCAATTGTTGTATGTTTGTGTCGAAGTCAAACGGCTATCTTCTGTTCGAAGATAGCCGTTTTTTTATAGTTATAGATAGTTTTGAAAAATATCCCTTCTTCAAACTCCATTGTTTAGTCTATCAAACCGTCCCACTTTCTATAGCGAGCTGTTAGCTTAAAAACATGTTTGAGAATAGCTTTTTCATTTTCGTCAAATTTTTTGCCCCGACGAGCAAACACTTGTTCAGCAGTTTCTAAGGCTTTGCGAAAAGTATAAGTAGTGAAACCTTTGTCGCTACCTCCCCAAGAGAAAGATGGAATGTGTTTGGGAGGAAAACCAGTACCAAAGATATTGGCAGAAACACCGACAATAGTACCCGTATTGAACATAGTATTGATGCTACACTTGGAATGGTCGCCCATAAACAAACCACAAAACTGCAAACCTGAGTTAACCATCGCTTCGGTAAGATAGTTCCATACATTGACTTCGGAATAGTTGTTTTTGAGGTTTGAATTGTTGGAATCGGCACCCAAATTACACCATTCTCCAATGACTGCATTACCCAAAAAACCATCGTGGGCTTTGTTGCTATAGCCAAAAATAACGACATTGTTTAGCTCTCCGCCCACTTTGCTGTAGGGACCCACTGTTGTAGCGCTATAAACTTTAGTACCCATTTTAATAGTAGCGTGTTCGCACACGGCAATGGGACCTCGCAGCAAACTTCCTTCCATCACTTCGGCATCTTTGCCAATATAGATGGGTCCTTTGGTCGTGTTGAGGGTAGAAGCCAAGACGGTTGCGCCTTCTTCGATAAACAACAAATTGGAGTCGCCAATAATCGTATTGGATTCGTGTAAAGGTTGGCTGGTTTTGTTGGCAATAAGCAAATAGAAATCGGAGCGAATAGCTGGTTCGTTTTCCAAAAAAATCTCCCAAATATAATTCAACTTAACATAGTTGCTTTGTGGATGTACACATTGGTCGTCGTCGATAATCGGATACCATTCGCCGTTGGCTTTATGCAATAGGTAGGGTTTTTTGCCCGATGTTCGCCAAGCAATAACTGTTTGACCGTCACGAATAGCCTCGCCTGAGCGTAGCAATTTGATTTGTTGCACCAATTTTTCGTTGGGAATGACGGAGCCATTTAAAAACAAATTTTCTTGCCCAATGTTGAGTGGAAATTTGTTGCGCAAATAATCTGCCGATAAGGTAGAGGTACTTTGCTCGAAATAGTGTTCCCATTTTTCGCGAAGTGTTAGAATGCCCACACGAATATCTGCTGTTGGGCGAGTAAAAGTAAATGGCAATAACTGGCTACGTGTTTTGTCGTCAAACAGTATAATGTTTAAATCGTTCATGCGTTTTTTGTACAATTAGATGGAAGTATAAAAGGAAGCAAGGAGGCATGCAAATTAAACAAAAATGCTTCGATATTGTAGATATCGAAGCATTAAAAAAATAGGTAAGGTTAGTGTTGACAACACAACTTGCATTATCATACATACCTTTTTCATACAAGAGGCAAGGAATCAAATAGAACAGCAATTCATTACTGTCTCAATGAATCAATATTGCCCAATAATCAGTCTTAGCGTTTTTCCTAAACTTAGGAACGAAAAATAGGACTAAGATGATGATTAGTTAGAACGTTTTGCTCCGTATTTTTTGTTGAATTTATCGATACGTCCTGCTGAGTCAACGAACTTAGTTTTACCTGTATAGAAAGGGTGAGATTCGTTAGACAACTCTAATTTTACTACAGGATATTCTTTTCCGTCTTCCCAAATGACCGTATCACGTGTAACAGCGGTAGAACGTCCTACGAAACTATAGTCACAAGACATATCTTTGAAAACCACAAAACGGTAGTTTTCGGGATGGATACCTTTTTTCATGTTTAGTTGCGGTATTTAATTAATTTTAGCGCACAAAGGTACGGCTGTTTTTTGGAAATGTCAAGTTTTTTCCCAAAAAAAGCGAAAATTGCTTATAAAATGCTTAATGTAGGTCAAAAGCGAGGGTAAAATCGCGGTTTCCGCTGCTACTATGGCACGAGGCGCACTTGTCACCTTTGTTCGAGACGCTATATAAGGCTTTGCTTCCTGTGGGACTATATTTTGCCCACAACCAGCCATTTTCGCTATATTCCGACGTAGAAAGTTTGTACATAGGCACTAATTCTTTGATGTCTTCGCCGTTGGGTTTATAGGTCACTTTGAGGACTAAGGAGGAGTCGGGGAAACTTGCACCAATTGGCAATTTGCCCGATGCGTCTAAGACAGAGGCGGCTTTGGGATTGAACAACAATTTGAAATGCGGGTGTGGGCTGCTACCTTTTGGGTCTAAGAGTTGGTCTTGTCCTTTGTAGTAGACCAAGTCGTTGCGCAAACTTTCTTCGATGAGCCATTCGTCTAAGGGAGTTTTTTCGTCTTTGGCGCAACCATAGAAAACACTACTCGCACTTAGAGCAATAGTTGCAATAACAATGATTTTTTGGGTGGATAACATAATTAACTATTTGGATTAATGATTATTGTCAATGGGATAGCTGCGCAAAGGTACAATTTTTGTTCCAATTTTCGATGTTGTTACTTCTTTTTTAGGCTATCTCAATTTTTTATCCACAAAGGCTCATTTTTTTTTTCGCTTTCTTAAACAAAATACCGCTTTGTTTGTTTTATGTTTGAGGTTAGCAAATGGGAAGGTGTATTGTAGAAATCGTTGGGCGATTCTGCAAACACCTTCCTCGCTATTTTATGAAAAAACTGTTCTCCAAAGTGTCTTTTTGGGTTTTCGCCGTCTAACAAAACAGTCACTATTAACATTAATCTTCAAGTAATAACCTTATGCCAATGTAATTCACTTTTACTTTAAGAGGTTTGAAAAGTGGCTATTACATTTTAAAAACAAAATTTCCGATGCAAGTAAACCATAACTTAGTAAAGGAGCAATCGCCAATTATTCAAAAACTTTCTACAGATGGTTTGGATTTGTGGGAACAAGCAGATGAATTGGGAACGCACCATGTTGCAACCTCTATCGACACACCACTTCGAGAAGATGCTTTTGTATTGAGCGAAAACGAAAAAATGGTGCTAATAGAGCAACATTTTAGAGAAATTATGCAAATTTTGGGTTTAGACCTGCGCGACGATAGCCTAAATGGTACCCCACGACGCGTAGCTAAAATGTTTGTTCAAGAGATTTTTGCAGGACTCGACCCCGAGCGGCGTCCCAAAATGACTTTGTTTGACAATCAATATGGCTATCACCAAATTTTGTTGGAAAAAAATATTGAACTGCAAACAACTTGTGAACATCATTTCTTGCCTATCATGGGTAAAGCACATGTTGCTTATATTCCAAGTAACAATGTTATTGGCTTGTCAAAACTCAACCGAATTGTACAATACTATGCCAAGCGACCACAAGTGCAAGAACGCTTAACCCTCCAAATTGCGGAAGACTTGCGAAAAACCTTGAAAACAGAAGACGTTGCTGTCATCATCGATGCCGAACATTGTTGTGTAAGCACGCGTGGCATTCAAGATGCAGGCTCAAGCACCATTACGGCACAGTATTTTGGACAATTTGAACAAGCTACTATGCGAGCCGAATTATGGAAAATGATAAAAGACTAATTTTGCTCATAAATTGTTTGTACCTTTGCTGCCCGATAGCGTTGTGGGCAGCAAAGGTAGTTTTATTTTGCCCAATTAATGACTTATTGTATACGTTTTTCCTATTTTTTCTTTTTATCCAAACACTTTGTATGACCATTTTTGAGGCAATTATTTTAGCCATTGTGGAAGGAATTACCGAATATCTACCCATTTCTTCGACAGGACACCTAATTATTACCAACAAAATACTGGGAATTGCCGAAGACGATTTTAGCAAACTATTTATCGTTTGCATTCAATTTGGCACCATTTTGAGCGTAGTAGCACTTTATTGGCGGCGTTTTTTGCAGTCTATCGACTTCTACATGAAACTATTCATCGGGTTCTTACCCGCAGCCGTCATCGGTTTTTTAGCCAGCGACTACATAGACGATCTTTTAGACAATGTGTGGGTCGTGGGACTAATGCTCATTATTGGCGGCATATTTTTGTTGTTTATCGACCGTTTGTTTCCTCATGCGGGAGTCAACATACAAAAACCCGTCTACAATTCTACTGCCCTAAAAATTGGGTTTTTCCAATGTTTAGCACTGATTCCCGGCGTATCGCGCTCGGCTGCTACCATTATTGGTGGCATGGCAAACGGATTAAACCGCCAACAAGCCGCCGAATTTTCTTTCTTTTTGGCTGTCCCTACCATGTTTGCGGCTTCGTGCTATAACTTATTAAAACACCACGACCTTATTACGCGCGAAAATTTGGGCATTTTGTTATTGGGCAATGTAGTGGGCTTTTTGGTGGCTATTGTTGCCATTCGCACTTTCATCGACTTCTTGACTAAACACGGTTTCCAGCTTTTTGGCTATTATCGTATTATAGTGGGTGTTATTGTTCTGCTCATGGCTACTATGTTGCAATAGTATCTAACATTAAAATATCTCTACTAATAGCATCAAACGAAAATAAAAATGTGCGGGCAAATGTCCGCACATTTTTTTGGCTTTTCCCTGATTGTGGTGATAATTTTTTAAATAGGATTAAAACAGTTAAAATTAGTATTAAACAACTCACCTGTCGCTGTCAACAACTCACCTGTCGCTGTCAACAACTCACCTGCCGCTGTCAACAACTCACCTGCCGCTGTCAACAACTCACCTGTCACTGTCAACAACTCACCTGTCACTGTCAACAAGTCCAATAAGGCTTTAGCAGAGTTCACTTGTCGCCGTTGACAACTCATGTATCCATACCTGTCTTATGTGGCGAACAGTCGCACATTCCGCAAACAGCTTATGCTATCCAAACTTCCATTATCCACACAAGCAAAAGAACATAGCTCCAATAACAAGACAAAAAAAACAGGGACTTCTCCCAAAGCCCCTGTTACATTAAAGATCACCAAACTAAAAATCGAGTATATTAAAATCCTAAGATGGATAAACCAACACTAAGCGGGTATAATTCGTTGAGTGTGCCGCCAGCTTTGTCTTGAAATAAAGGACGCAAAGAGTAGTTAGCATAAAAATTGATAGGACCATAACCTATTTGCCCTCCAACACCGTAGCGAAAGCTATTCAAATGATAGTCATCGCGGCGAATAATCGCATCTGCATCGTCATCATCAAGACATTGTTTTGTGCGCGAAGCCAACAATACTGCTCCATACATACCGCCGCTCAAGTGAAAAGAGCGGCTTTTTTTGCGCGGATTAGTCTCTAAATTTAACATCAAAGGTAGATGTAAGTAGGAGGCATACAGTTTATTCTTTCGGTATTCCACTGCATCGTTGACTACAATTTCTAAAGGTGTGGTATTTTTTACCAATGTAATAGGCTCGCTAAAATGGTAGTTATTGAAATTCACGCCAACGCCATACTGCAAGTTGACAATGTTTTTATACAAACCGATTCGATGACGGAAAATATGCAAAACCCAATCCAGCGACTTGCCTTGTATCAAACGCATATCGGCTGCATTGCCCGTATACTCAAAACTTCCATTCTGATGATAGGTATTGATACCAATGTCTAACAAAACAAAACGCATAGAATTCTTAGTTTTGTGACGAGCATCTTTTTCGCATGTTTCTTTGCAATCTTTGACAATCACTTTTTCTTCTATTTCCTCTTCGTTTTCTTCATTGTCCATTTTTTTTTCTCTTTTCTCATGGATAATGATTTCTACGCCGCCCATTTTTACTTTAGTGCTATCATTTGGGCTTGAAGTGTCCATTTTCATCGACTTTCTCGTCGAGCTTTCCATTTCTTTGCTCAACGCTTCTATCTCTATCCCCAACTTTTTCATTTCTGCCTCAATCTCCTCTGCTGTACCGTTCAAACGAAAATTCTGTACCTTACCTTCTTCCACAATACTAATTTCGGTTGCACCGCCTTCTGTTATCCGCAGGCTGATAACTTTTTCTTTACCATTGCCATCTTCAATAATAATTTGTTTTTGTGTAACCTTTTTACCGTCTTTCTTATCGATAGAAGTATCAACGGTCACTTCTTTTTCGGCTCCTTTGTTGGTTGTAGATTGTGCCATTGCCACCGAACACGCAAAGCACAAAAAGAATGCTACAAAAAAATGTTTCATATCAAGCTAAATTAGGTTTAAAATATTGGTGAAATAATAGTTTTGTTGTTACAAAAAGTGGTGTAGTGTTCAAAGGCTGTTTTAGTGATATTGCTCCAAAATACTTGCCAAATCAATGCCTAAGCGCTTGAGTTCGGCTATGATTTCTTTTTCAGAGCCTTCGATTCGGAAGCTTTTGGCGCTGCCATTATCCACAATGTTTACTTCAGTTGCTTCTCCTTTGGTGCTAATGATGTTTATCACCTTCACCTTATCGGCATCTGTAATGACAATGTTTTGCTCCTTAATTTCTTTGCCGTCGCGTTCTTCTTCTGTGATGTTATAAACCACGTTTTGTTTGGCACATTTGCTCGCTTCACAAACACTTTTGTTTGATTTTTTGTCTTCGCAAACACGTGTGCAACTTTGTGCCATCAATTGTTGGGCGACGCAAAAAACAATAAGCACTAATAATTTTTTCATGCGATACGCTATTTTATTTTACTTGTAAATAAATGATACATTTCGTTACTAACAGGAATGCCCACAACAACATTGCGCTTAGTTCGCACAGGTGTGGCTTCGGCTACTGTTTCTGGTAAAAAAGATTCGGGTAAATATCCTAAAAACTGCTGCCAACGATGTTTGATAGGCTTATTTGCTTGCGTCAATAACTGTTCCAGTTTCGCATCACTCGGCGGCATCGTACTAATATGAAAAACAGGATATTGCACAAAGGCAATGTTGGTTACAGTTTGTGAAGGCAGCAAAGCAGGAACATCTGTCCGAACATGATTACTATGTCCCCCAGCAGATGATTCGGCTTTTGTAACAACATTTGCCGTTGTCACAAGATTGGCAGTGGTATTCAAACCCATTTCGTTTCCTTTTACATCAGATTTAAGACGATGGTTATCAACATTTGACACATCTGCTATTGTTTGATGCCCATTTTCATTCGATTTGGGACGATTATCATTGATAGGCAATGCCGACAATTGATTTTTTGCTGTACTACTATGATGAGCAAGCACTGTATGGGGACGCACCACTTTATTATCCGAAATATGCGGCATTGTGCTTGTGGCGATTTGCGGTGCGTTGACTCTATTCTCAGTTGTTAGGTTGGCATTGGGCAAAGGACGTTCGTTTGTAGTTTGGTTTTGCACTTGTGGGTCGCGTGTTTCTTGTGCAGTTTGCTTAATTGGTGCAACATATACCGCCCTAAATACTTGTCCAACCAACAACAGCAACAATACCGCCGCCGCACCATAACGAAATATCGGCAACAAAAAAGCTCGACGATCTCTTTGTTTTTTCAATGACTCTTTGTGTGGATAAACAATATGCGTATCCGCAGGCACGGCTTGTAACGAAAAGTTTTCTAAGGTAGTAGCAATAGTAGTTTGTTCGGTCAAAAAAACTGCCATTTCCTGTTCCATCTCTGTAGTCAAATTATTTTCTACATAATCTAAGGCAAACATCTCATAATTATCCAACCGAATTAAATTGTGTTTCAAACACGCTTTATCTTCCAACACAGGTAACTGTTCATCTATGGGCAGACTCGTCCACGCGATACCCTCCAACTCTTGAGCAATATCGGGATTTTGTTGCAAAAACAATTCCATCTCTATTTTTTGTTCAGCAGTCAGTTGTCCGTCTAAATAATCAACTGCCCACTGTTCGTAATTGCTACGTGTAATCATCAGTAATAATTTTTTTTAAAAAAGCAGCTCAATAGCACGCCAATAAATTAGAAAAAACATCGATTGTTAGCCACATCAAGCATTTTGCTACCCCAAATAACGCCTTAGCAACGCAACATCGCGCCAACAAATTAGAAAAAACACCAATTGTCGTTTTCGTGTCTATTTGGGTAAGCCAACCCAAACTTTCACCCAAACACATCAAACCAACCTATCAGGACTCACCAAAAGGTGCTGCATTTTTTTGCGTGCCCTAAAGATATATACCTTTACTTGGCTTTCAGTAATTTGTGTAATATTGGCAATTTCTTCATAACTATAGCCTTCATAGTCGCGCAGCAACAGCACAGACCGTTGTATGTCGGGCAATTGTTCGAGGGCTTCGTCTATTGTTTGCGACAAATCAATAGCTCCCAAGCTATAGCTTTGATGTGTTTGTGTGGTAATGTCTTCTACATAATCGGTATGTTTATTTTTTCGTAACAAGCTAATAAATTGGTGGTGTGCCACCGAAAAAAGGTAAGTCCGCGCTTTATCTGCTGCAATATCTTGGTGATTCCGCCACAATACCTCAAACGCATTTTGTACCAAATCCTCCGCATCGGCAACATGTTGCGTTTGTTTCAACAAAAAACGGTAAAGACGGTCAGCATATTGGTCAACAGCAGCATTATACTCTTGCACATTCATACGCAAAAAATGCTTAGTTTGGTGATGATAGAAAATGTAATACGTAGCCTATCTGCTAATCAACTTGTGTTATTCCTAAGTCGCACAGCCTATTGAAAAAGTTACAGGCAGCAAAAACTTTTTTTACTTTTTTTATCGATTATCCTTCAAATTATGAACTAAGCGGTACTTTTTTACTGCTTAGACAATAATAGGTTTCAAAAAACAGGTAAAAATGCTTATTTTGATCCTCAAAAAAACGATGAAAACAAGTTTATTTGATGAATGGACGCTACAAAAGTTAAACAATACTTTTGGTTTGCGTGAAGTTAGTACTTTAGCTGCTTTGGAAGAGTGGCTCCTGCCCGATGTTGTTTTGGAACAATACGAAATCACTATCTTAGACAAATTAAAAACCAACTTGGCACGTCGTATCATGAGTTTCAACGAACAGGAGCTAATTCTAAAGTGCATTGGCACCATCATTACCATAGCTAATTTAGATGGCAATACGTTTAGGGCTTTTTCGGAGCGCAATATAGAAGCCGTTGTTAATGAATATCTGTTAAAAGGAAAACCTGATTTGTTATTAGCCAAAGGAACATCAGACCCTCAAACGCCTTTCTATTGTTTGCATGAATATAAAAAGAGTTTAGAAAACGCAGGTGAACCCGCTGGTCAATGTATGGCAGCCATGTTAGCCGCACAAACCCTTAACGATAATCCGCAGCAAATCATCTATGGCAGTTATGTCGTTGGACGCGAATGGATATTCATGGTTTTGGACGGCAAACACTATGCCCAAAGCAACGCATACATCGTAACGCGCGACGACATCTTTGATATTGTCCGTATCTTACGAAGTTTGCGAACAAAAATAGCCAATATGCTCAACGACGACGAAGGTTGGTAATGAATCCCCCTGAACAATACCCACAAAAACGCTCCAATTAGTCCTATTATATGACTAATTGGAGCGTTTGGCGTATTATTAAAACAAACTCGTAATCTTCTTACCGCCACTATCGGGCAAATCGCGCTTGAGGTGTTCATAAGCCAAAGCAGTTGTCTCGCGTCCGCGCGGTGTGCGCTTGATATACCCTTCTTGCACCAAAAAAGGTTCATACACTTCCTCTATCGTTCCCGACTCTTCGCCAATAGACATGGCAATGGTACTAATTCCGACAGGGCCACCATTAAACTTGTCTATAATAGTAGCTAAGATACGGTTGTCCATTTCGTCCAAGCCATTTTCGTCGACATTCAGTGCTTTGAGACCAAATTTTGCCATTTCCAAGTCAATAGTTCCTGTGCCGATGACTTGTGCAAAATCGCGCACGCGCCGCAACAAAGCATTAGCAATACGCGGAGTGCCGCGACTTCGGCGGGCAATTTCGAGGGCGCCATCGTCGGTAATAGTTGTTTTGAGGATAGTGGCGGCGCGTTGTATGATTTTTTGCAATGTTTCGGCATCATAGTATTCCATTCTGAACGTAATACCAAAGCGCGACCGCATAGGTGCCGACAGCAAACCGGAGCGTGTTGTAGCGCCGACCAAAGTAAAAGGATTCAACGACAATTGTATCGACCGAGCATTGGGACCGCTGTCAATCATAATATCAATCGTAAAATCTTCCATTGCCGCATAGAGATATTCCTCGACGGTGATATTCAATCGATGAATTTCGTCGATAAAAAGCACGTCTAAGGGTTCGAGGTTGGTCAAAAGTCCTGCTAAGTCGGCGGGTTTTTCCAACACTGGTCCTGATGTAACCTTGACATTCACGCCCAATTCGTTGGCAACGATATAAGACAAAGTAGTTTTGCCTAATCCCGGTGGTCCATGCAACAAGACATGGTCGAGTGCTTCGCCACGCATTTTGGCGGCTTTCACAAATATCCTCAAGTTGTCGATGATGTGTGGTTGTCCCGTAAAGTCGTCCAACTCTTTGGGTCTCAACACTTTTTCGGCATCTTTATCTTGGGGATTTTGGTTGTCTTTGTCTCCTTTCAAAAAATCTTTTCGCATACTTTGGTTTAGAAATAATTGGCAGCCAAAAAACTGTAGAGATTAAAGGCTTGCTGTTGTTGGATTTGTTGGGTGATGGCTTGTTGTAGCGTTTGTCGGTTAATGTCTTTGGTGCGTTGTTTTTGAATAATTTGCAATGCTTTTTGTGTCAGCAACAAAGGGCGTTTAGGATTTTGCAAGTGCATTTGGCTATGTTGCTGTATTTGCTCGACTACTGCTGCTATGCCCTCTGATTTGGAGGCAACGGTTTTGAGGATAGGAATAGACCACTCATTTTGTTGCGGACGTTCGTGGAGCATGAGGTAGAGGTGTTGTGCCATGCGTTCTGCTTCGGGGCGGTCGGCTTTGTTCAGCACAAAAATATCTGCTATTTCCATCAAACCTGCTTTCATGGTTTGAATATCGTCGCCTGCTTCTGGCACCAGCACCACCACTGTCGTATCGGCAAGACCCGTAATTTCTACTTCTGACTGCCCCACTCCTACTGTCTCGACGAGGATATAATCAAAAGGAGCTGCTTTGAGGACTTCGGTAATTTCAATTATTTTGTCTGACAAACCGCCCAATGAACCACGCGTTGCCACCGAGCGAATATAAACGTTTGGGTTGGTATAGTGTGCTGCCCAACGAATACGGTCGCCCAGCACCGCACCCCAATTAAAAGGCGAGGTAGGATCAACAGCCACTATTGCCAAACGCTTATTGGCTTCGCTCAACTGCTGCACAATGCCATTGACCAACGTACTTTTGCCCGCTCCGGGCGGTCCTGTGATGCCAATGATAGGTGGTATTTGGGATTTATCGAAAGACAGTTTTTGTAGCAAAGTGTCATAACCCTCTGCTTCGTTTTCTACTATAGAAATAGCCCGCGCCAAGGCTTTGAAACTTCCATTGCTCAAATCGTTGAGCAAAATAGCTATGTTAGTTGGTGTCATCTAAGAGGTTAAAAATAGAATAATTATGGCAGAAGAAAGCAGTGTACATTTTTTTGCACACAATAGACGCAAAATTAGGTAATTTTTAGCAAAAATTGTAGTACTTTTGACCCTAAAATACAAATTCACCCCCAAAAAATATCAATTCAAGGTATTAGCCTTGACTTTGGATAATCTATTGTGTATGACATCTGTTGGTTTGTTGCAAAAATTAATGCGTCAGACTGCTGTTTATGGTTTGAGTAGCATTGTAGCTCGTTTGCTCAACTATTTATTAGTACCACTTTATACGCGGCTGTTGTCACCCGACGAATATGGTATTGTGACAGAAATGTATAGCTATGTGGCTTTCTTAATAGTGTTGTATACGTATGGCATGGAAACAGCTTTTTTCAATACACTTCGTTCCGAAGAGGAAAATAAATACACCATTTATAGTACAAGTTTTTGGTCTTTGCTTTTAAGTACCGTTGTGTTTAGCACTATTTTGTGTGTTTTATCACAACCCATCGCCGAACTGTTGCACTATCCACAACAAGCGCATTTTGTGCGCTACATTGCCCTGATATTGGCATTAGATACGCTGGCAACCTTACCTTTTGCATGGTTGCGGTACGAAGAAAAAGCCTTGCGTTTTGCTATCATTCGCCTCATCACCATTGGAGCAAACATTGGTCTAAACATTTTTTTCTTAGTACTTTGTCCCAAATATGCCGACTCGGTGGCTTGGATAAAAGCAATTTATTCGCCGCAAATGGGTGTGGGATACATCTTTTTAAGCAACCTTATTTCGAGTGCATTGTGTTTATTGTTGCTATTACCCGAACTTTTGGCGGTGCGATGGGAGTGGAACAAGGCTTTGTGGCGAACAATGGTGTGGTATGGTTTGCCGTTGGTGGTGGTGGGTTTGGCGGGAAGTATCAACGAAGTCTTAGACCGTTTGTTATTAAAACACCTTTTGCCCTACGATACGGCTCGCAACTTAGCCGAATTAGGGATATATGGTGCTTGTTATAAATTGAGTATTTTGATGACCTTGTTCACCCAAGCCTATCGTTTTGCGGTCGAACCACTATTTTTCAAAGAAGCAGGACAAAAGGACTCTCCCAATTTTTATGCCAATACAACCCGTTATTATATAGCTGTTACATGGTTCATTTTTCTGGGTGTCTTATTATTTTTGCCTATCTTACAACATTTTATTGGCAGAGACTTCCGCAGCGGCTTGTCTGTTGTACCCATTTTGTTGGCTGCCAATCTGTTTTTGGGACTTTACTACAACCTCTCTATTTGGTACAAATTAAGCAACAAAACGCATTTGGGAGCTATTATTTCGCTCATTGGCAGTTTGCTGACCATTGTGCTAAATGTTTGGTGGATACCTATTTGGGGATACCTTGGCTCGGCTTATGCCACTTTGATTTGCTATAGTAGTATGTGTATCATCTCTTACTTTTGGGGACAGAAACATTATCCCATTCCATATCCAATTCCCTTACTGCTCCTATACACACTAACAGCCCTTGTATTGTGGCAAATAGATAGTAGATTATTTATTGCCTCCGCTGTTGGACAATATGGCTTTAAAATTTTCTTACTAAGTGCTTATATAGGAATTATTGTGTACTTAGAAAAGCGGCAAGCATTTTCCAAACAATAACTCATCACGGTATTATAGCCTCAAGCGGCACAATTTTTGCTAAATTTTTTGTACCAAAACTTTTGCTTATGAAACAATTACTATCTATTATGAGCTTACTAATGTCGTTTAGTAGCTTTGCGATAGCACAAGTGTATTGCACCAATCAAACCGACAAAGGTGCTTGGATAGCAGTAGCCTATCACCATATCATGGACTTAACTAAAAGTGCAGCCGAATCCCCATACGTAACCGAAGGCTGGCTTTATGTAGTACCTTACGACACCATTCAAGTTGGCACACACTTGGGTTGGAACAAACAATATGGTTGTAAAAGCAACTACTACTTTTATGCCTATCAACCTGGTGGAAGGAACTGGAGCGGAACACGCTATTTTTTAGTTAATACCAATCCCGATAACGTTCGCCCCGACCAATTGTCCTTTCGTGTAGAATTTGCCAACAAAACAGGCGCAGCCTATAAAGGAGGAAGCATTCAACCATTAGGTTTTAAAAAAGGAACAAACCAAAACGAAGGTAAATTCTTAATCATTCTGCGCGAAGATGATGAAAACGACCCACCCGTAACACCCGAAGAAAAAAACTTTTTTGAACCTAGTAATAAAAAGTATGGACAGACCCAAAACCTCAAATATGACGATTAGGTTTGTATAAAAAACTGTTTGTTATATCCCCAACAGCCTGTGGTTAGCATTAGCCACAGGCTGTTGTTGTATTATGTACCCACAACTTGCTGCACCCTAAACGCCACTATCCTACCAATCAAATCAAAAGGAATGGCTTTGTCCAAAGGAAATTGTACCGACCCTTTGCCTTGTTTATATTGACTTAGCTCGGCTGCAAATGCTTCGTGTCCTTGAGGCGTGGCATACAAACCGATGTGTTTTGCGTATGCCGCAAAATAGACCAACACCTTGCCATTCATGCGATAGGCAGGCATATTGTAGGCTATCTTTTCTTCTGCCAAAGGTGCATTTGACAAAATAGTCGAACGGACTTGCTCCAACAAAGGACGTACAGTATCGGGAAAAGTTGCGATATAGGAATCGACGGTATCAAAAGTTATTTTCATGGCAAAAAAAGTGAATACTATGCAAAGAATACCCAAATTGAGGCGCAAAGGTAAGGTTTTTAGCTAATAACTAATCACAATTGCCAAATTAATAAGGTATTTTGTAATTTTCAGATGTTGGAGTTGGTGTCGTTTATCCCAAATAATGAGTGACACAAAAGCAGATAGAAAAAGACTATTGTTCCAAACTTTTGCCTCAATGCTAAAACTTAACAATTTCTTAACTTTGGAAGCTGTAATTTAACCTTACAATAACATTATCTTTGCACCCGAATTGGCAAAGTAATAAAAAACAATGCAAACTATCCATTATACTTATTCTATTTCAAAGAAAACAACAACTTTCATACAAAAAGGTTGAGTAGTCGTGTGGCGGCTGCTCAACCTTTTTCGCTTTACAAGCCAATTGATGTTATTAGACCTCCATGAAGCAATGTTTGATTCCTATTTGCTGTGTATAACTTGATTTTCCGCATTTCCTTTGTTCTAAGAACAACCTAAACTTGTCCGTTTGCGTATAATTTTGTAATAATCTGGTAACAATATTAAAAACCTCTTGTTCTTTGCTTCATTTCTCCTGAGAAATGCCACGTTTCTCTTGTTCTTTGCTTCATTTCTCATGAGAAATGCCGCGTTTCTCTTGTTCTTTGCTTCATTTCTCATGAGAAATGCCGCATTTCTCTTGTTCTTTGCTTCATTTCTCATGAGAAATGCCGCATTTC
>JAEUUX010000295.1 GCA_016787295.1 Chitinophagales bacterium | reverse complement strand
TCGCGGCTTTGGGTATCGGACAACAGTGGTGTGCAGCTATGATCCCAACGACAAACAAGTAACGCCTTTGGGTATTAGTGAGCAAAACTATACCCTTATCAATGACGATGAATTGATTTATACCATTCGTTTCCAGAACACGGGCAACGATACTGCCTTTAATATCCTCCTCGCTGATACTTTATCACAATACTTCGACCACAGCACTTTCCGTCCCATAACGAGCAGCCATCCAATGCAGGTCACGCGCTATCCTTCGGGTTTGGTGGAGTTTAAGTTCAACCATATTATGCTACCCGACAGCACGACCAACGAGCCGCGCAGTCATGGTTTTGTGCAATATGCCATTAAAGCTCAACAGCCTGTGCCAGATAACACTTTGATTAGCAATACTGCCTATATCTATTTTGACTTCAATCCTGCTATTGTGACCAATACCACCGAAAGTTTGATGGTGTATGAAATCCCTACCTATACAACTGAACCAAGCAAACCACAATTCCAATGCTACCCCAATCCCATCACCAACACCCTAACTATCCAACAACCCACACCACAAACCGCCACCTACACCCTCTACAATATCTTGGGCGAAGTGGTGAGCAAAGGTACTTTTGACACCCCAACCCACACTATCCCTGTGTCTCACTTAGCTGTGGGAATGTATTATTTGCAGGTGAATGGCGTGAGTTTTAAGGTGATGAAGCAGTAGGTATAACATTGCAAACCAAATACATCTCCGTTACGCCATTACTATGGGATAAAGTCCTGCACACCCACCAAATTCCTTCGAGTACTACTTATGATGCCACACAAAGTTGTGTTGGTGCAGATTTTGTGTGTTTTAGAACACCAGAAACACCTTATTATCACCTAATTTTCCTCCTATTCCGAATGAAAAAAAACAGTTCCTTAGTTGCTCTAATGGGCGAATATCGCCGAGCAACAGTCGATTATTTATATTTATTGAGCCAAATGTCGATAGAGGAGTTCTTGGCACTTAAAGACCCACATACCCCTGACCCTGACTGTCGCTCGATACAAGGGGTGACGTTTCATGTCATACAGTCCGGCTATACTTATGCCAACTACATTGGGTCGTTGAGCGGACAGGCATGGCACGAATACCGAACACCCATAGAGTCTCCCTCCATTGGGATAACAAACATCGAGCAAATGTTGGATTATACCGACCAAATGCTCGATCCTTTGTGGTATCAAGAAGATGAACAATTGGCAACATATAGTATTTTGGCGCGTTGGGGCGTTCAATACGACTTGGAGCAACTGCTTGAACATGCCATTGTACACATCTTGCGACATCGCCGCCAAGTAGAGCGTTTTTTGACAATAGGGTAGGAGAGGGGCAACGAATGAAAAATAAATACCAACAGCAAACGGCTGAATCATTTTAGTGATTCAGCCGTTTGCTGTTGGACGATGTTGCAAATGATAGTAGTTCTTGGGTCGTTTGAGAGAGCCATACATTTTCTTGCAAAGGTTGTATGTGTGTTATACTTTCGCAAAAAGTTTTTAATTCTGCTTGTAATTTGGAAGGTATTTTGGGTTTCGATAGCAACACTTTTTGTTGATAGACAAATAATTTGTGGACAAACTTAACGAAATTGTGCATGGCTTCTTTGTTGAAATTGCCAATTCGTGTATCACGCCGTAGATAGCTTTGAACGGCTTTTATTTCATTGGCAAATTCTTCAGCCGTTTTGGTGTCATATATAAACCGCTCGCGGTCTTGCCAATACAAGATTTTGATTAACAAAACTTTTCGGTCTAAGTAAAACAAGGCATCGGGATATTTCATACCTATGGCTTGTTTGGCTTTGCGGTATTGTTGCTGCTTAAAATACCAGATAGCTAAGGAGTATTGGTAAATAAGCTCTTTTTCTTCGTCGTTGTGAACCGCTATTTTCTTTTTGTATTTATCCATGAATTTTTTTGCCCATTCAAATTCGCCTACTTCGGTGGCGTATCTGACGATATTGCTAAACAAAACATTGGAAATATATTGGTTAAAAAAGCCTTTATCCGCCATTTCGACGGCTAAATGATAGAGGTCTTGATAACTATCTTTTACTCTATTTTTGATGAATTTATTTTCTTGATTGAGGCATAAGCTATAGAATTGCATCAATTCGCCTATATGGATTTCGTTGGTTACTTGTTTCAGGTCATTGCGGAATCTTTGATACAACGCGATATCATCAGGGTTTTTTAGCATCATAGCCATTTTGTAGTACAACTGTAATAGTATATTGTTTTCGAAAGTATCTTGTTCGATGTATTGCGCAATAGCTTCGTCAAATCGTATTTGATAAGAACTATTCAAAACTCCTTGTCGGTTCAGGACAGCCGCCATCTGGCGCGTTTTAACAAACATAAAATAGGAATCAGTGGCATCTAACCATTGTGTAAGGTATTGATTTGTTTCGCGGTTTCGGGTTCTTATGCTCCAGCTAAAAGCTACTTGTAATAACTTGTATTGATGGTATAAATTATCTTCATCTTGGGGCATTGATGGTAGGGATTGCTGTAAGAGTGGCTCCAAAAGGTCACTTTGATTGCGTTGTAATAGCTCGTTGAGTAGATAGATGTGTTCGTACTGTGGGTTTTTATAGTAATGTTCCAATGCCAAAAATTTTCGCAACAAGCGCAACAATTCGGTCATTAGTTGGCTGAGGTTGGTGCCATTTTGGGGTGCATTGGGAAATAATTGAGCAAAAACATAATGACGGTTGAGCGAGGGTGAGTCGTAAGAGGGTTTAGCAAAATAAATGATTTCGAACAAAGCGATGGCATTTTGGTTGCTGTTCAAATAAGGAGATTGTAAAAATTGAGCGAAACGTTTAAGGTCGTCATCGGACAATTGCTTAATAATCTGTAGTAATTTACTATTATACATGCCTTTTTCTTTTTGTTGGTGCAAAATTAGTCAATTTTTTTTTTTTTTTGACCTATAAAAGACATATTTTTGGAATTAGGCTTAAAAATGCTTGACTTTGCATTTTAGAAAAAGGCTATTTGGAGCATCTTTTTATAGCTTTTTTTTTGTTATAACTGCCTGATAATCAATGATTTATGTGTAAGATAGCGAAACTTTATAGGTTTTTAATAGTTTAGAAATGCTATTAAAATGTGTTTGGCAACCCTCTATTATTCCCTTATCTTTGCATTAGAAAACAGAAGCTATTCTGATAAAGTTAAAAATATGCTATCATTAAACAACATGACCCTACAACTTTGATTAGTTGTTCTACCAGTTTATTGCTAAAAGCGGAAAAATGAAATTATTTACGAATAGCTACAGTATAGCACTTTTTAAAAAAATGTTTTTTTAAGTTGCTTTTCTTATGCCTTGTTTGTACATAAAGTGCTGTTTTTCAGGAAGATACACATTATTATTATTTGCTTTTTATTTTCAGTATGTTTAGAAATGTTTTAAAAAAGTGTTTTTTTTCACTGCATTTCGACCGTACCTTTGCATTGCTTTTGTAAGCATCACGACATAGCTATCCTTCTTCAAACCATATTTTTGTAGTTAGTTTGACTATTTGCGAAAAACATAACAATCAGCTCCTTGCAAATACAAAATTAATTGACTGTATTCTTCGCTGCTTTTAGCTATTTTTTTGTTATTAACTTCATACACCCTCGTTGGTTCTCGATTTTGCTGCACGAAACCTCCAATACTTCAATATTTTTGCTTGGTGGTTATGTTCGATACTTAACGCAAATTTTGCTTACTATGTTATTGTATCACCAACTACATTTACCTCCAATCACTCTTACTATATACTCTTGTATTCACACCTATACTATACTCTTTACCTTCTCCTATGCTCAACCGTTTTTTATAAAGACATTAACAAAATTATTTAAATCATGCTTGTTTTTTTACACGTTGTATTTACCTCCTACACTCAACTACTCTGTAAGCTTAATAAAAAAGACTTCAATTGCTACTCACTCACCACTCACTATTCATTGCACATTCAACCATCTTTTTGTTGATTGTTTTGTAATGACACCGACAAAGTTTCTTAGACTACTCTTGCCTTTTTACCCTTTGTATTTTTCTCCTACACTCAACCGTCATTTCAGGATTATTACTTCAGCCGTTATGTCACGCTCACTTATCGTTTATCTCCTACACTCAACTACTCTAAAAAGTTAATAAAATAAAGACTTCCAATTGCTACTCACTCACCACTCACTATTCATTGCACATTCAACCATCTATTTGTTGATTGTTTTGTAATGACACCGACAAAGTTGTTTAAATCATGCTTGCTATTTCGACCTTTTCATTCTATCCTACGCTCAACCGTCATTTCGGGATTATTACTTCAGCCGTTATGTCACACTCACTTATCATTTATCTCCTACACTCAACTACTCTAAAAAGTTAATAAAATAAAGACTTCCAATTGCTACTCATTCACCACTCACTATTCATTGCACATTCAACCATCTATTTGTTGCTTGTTTTGTAATGACACCGACAAAGTTTCTTAGACTACTCTTGCCTTTTTACCCTTTGTATTTTTCTCCTACGCTCAACCGTCATTTTTCAGGATTATTACTTCAGCCGTTATGTCACGCTCACTTATCGTTTATCTCCTACACTCAACTACTCTAAAAAGTTAATAAAATAAAGACTTCAATTGCTACTCATTCACCACTCACTATTCATTGCACATTCAACCATCTATTTGTTGATTGTTTTGTAATGACACCAACAAAGTTGTTTAAATCATGCTTGCTATTTCGACCTTTTCATTCTATTCTACGCTCAACCGTCATTTTTCAGGATTATTACTTCAGCCGTTATGTCACGCTCACTTATCGTTAAAAGTTGTTTAAATCATTTTTTTTGCATTCTCTCCTATGCTCACTCGTCTTTTGTTTTGGGGTTTTGTTAATAAAATAAAGACTTCCAATTGCTACTCATTCACCACTCACTATTCATTGCACATTCAACTATCTTTTTGTTGATTGTTTGTAATGACACCGACAAAGTTGTTTAAATCATGCTTGCTATTTCGACCTTTTCATTCTATCCTACGCTCAACCGTCATTTTTCAGGATTATTACTCCAACCGTTATGTCACGCTCACTTATCGTTTATCTCCTACACTCAACTACTCTAAAAAGTTAATAAAATAAAGACTTCAATTGCTACTCACTCACCACTCACTATTCATTGCACATTCAACCATCTTTTTGTTGATTGTTTTGTAATGACACCGACAAAGTTGTTTAAATCATGCTTGCTATTTCGACCTTTTCATTCTATCCTACGCTCAACCGTCATTTTTCAGGATTATTACTCCAACCGTTATTTCGCACTCACTTATCGTTAAAAGTTGTTTAAATCATTTTTTTTGCATTCTCTCCTATGCTCACTCGTCTTTTGTTTTGGGGTTTTGTTAATAAAATAAAGACTTCAATTGCTACTCGTTCACCACTCGTCATTCGTTACTCATACTCACTCGCCTTTTTTCAGGATTATTACTCCAACCGTTATGTCATGCTCACTTATCGTTTATCTCCTACACTCAACTACTCTAAAAAGTTAATAAAATAAAGACTTCCAATTGCTACTCACTCACCCACTATTCATTGCACATTCAACCATCTATTTGTTGATTGTTTTGTAATGACACCAACAAAGTTTCTTAGACTACTCTTGCCTTTTTACCCTTTGTATTTTTCTCCTACTCACTCGTCATTTTTCAGGATTATTACTTCAGCCGTTATGTCACGCTCACTTATCGTTTATCTCCTACACTCAACTACTCTAAAAAGTTAATAAAATAAAGACTTCAATTGCTACTCATTCACCACTCACTATTCATTACACATTCAACCATCTTTTTGTTGATTGTTTTGTAATGACACCGACAAAGTTTCTTAGACTACTCTTGCCTTTTTACCCTTTGTATTTTTCTCCTGCGCTCAACCGCCATTTCAGGATTATTACTTCAGCCGTTATGTCACGCTCACTTATCGTTTATCTCCTACACTCAAATACTCTAAAAAGTTAATAAAATAAAGACTTCAATTGCTACTCGTTCACCACTCACTATTCATTGCACATTCAACCATCTATTTGTTGATTGTTTTGTAATGACACCGACAAAGTTTCTTAGACTACTCTTGCCTTTTTACCCTTTGTATTTTTCTCCTACGCTCAACCGTCATTTTTCAGGATTATTACTTCAGCCGTTATGTCACGCTCATTTATCATTTATCTCCTACACTCAACTACTCTAAAAAGTTAATAAAATAAAGACTTCAATTGCTACTCGTTCACCACTCGTCATTCGTTACTCCTACTCACTCGCCTTTTTCAGGATTATTACTCCAACCGTTATGTCACGCTCACTTATCGTTTATCTCCTACACTCAACTACTTTGGTTTAAGGCTTTGTAAATAAACTGAATATTTTTACGATTGCTATGCCACGCTCACTTATCGCTTTCCTCCTACACTCAACCGTTTTTTGTTAGTTAAAATTGCTTATCGCCCTCTCTCCACACTATCTAACCCTTTAAAATAATTACAAATGGTATTACTTTCTCAAAAAGCGATTGATCCTGCCACTCCTGAATTAGATGACTTTTTGAGCCAACTACAGGGCAACATTCTTAAAGGACATGGCAGACAATACGCTACACACATTTTTGTAGCTTTTATGCCTAATAAAGTCAGAAAAACAAGAGCATACCTCCAACAATTTGCCGACCAAATTACATCTTGCAAACAACAACTTCACGATGCCGAAGTATATAGACGCAATGGTGTGAGTGGTGGAACTTTCTATAGTTGCTATCTCTCGGCAAGTGGTTATGGCTATTTGGGATATAATTGCGATGAATTTAAAGACACCGCTTTTAAAAAAGGTATGAAACAAGCCTCCCTCAATGATCCAGCCGTGACGACATGGGATCATGGTTATCAGGCTACTATACATGCGTGCTTTTTACTTGCCGACAACGACCTGCTCAAGCTCAATGCTGCCACAAACAACCTTATTGGCGAGCTGGCAGGCAGAAAAGAAGGTAATAATAGAGCCGAAAAGATACAAGAGGCAAGTATAGCCACCATACTAGCTGTGGAGCATGGCAACAAACTATATAACAAAAAAGGCGAAAACATAGAACACTTTGGTTATGTTGATGGCATTAGTCAACCATTGTTTTTCAAAGACCAAATTGCAGCTTATAAATCCAATAATTTGCACCCCTTATTGCATACACCCGAAGCAGAATTAGAGGTGGCATTGGTCAAAGACCCTTTTGTGTCTATTAGAGATGCCGATGCTTTTGGCAGTTATTTAGTGTTTCGCAAATTAGAACAAAATGTACGCGGATTCAAAATGGCAGAAGCGCAGTTGGCAGACCAACTCAAATATAGAAATGAACAACAAGAGCAAGTAGGCGCCATGTTGATAGGTAGGTTTGAGGACGGAACCCCCATTACACTTTCCGAAGAAAATGGAATGATAGGAAGTGCCGTAATAAACAATTTTAACTACCAGAAAGACACAGGCAACAAATGTCCTTTTCATGCACACATCAGAAAAACAAATCCACGAACCAATGAACAACAGGCAGAGAACCACCAACATCTAATTGTGCGAAGAGGAATACCATATGGCAATCAATATATATTGCCCGAATTTGCACAAGACTCTTTTGAACAACTACCCCAAAACAATGTTGGATTACTGTTCTTATGTTTCCAAAAAAGCATTACACAACAATTCGAATATATTCAACAGCTTGCCAACGACCCCCATTTCCCACAAACCGACACTGGCATTGACCCTATCATCGGGCAAGATGGGCTACAAAACATTAGCAAATGTCTCTTTCCTAATAAATATGCTGGAAAAGAACGCAAAGCAGCCAACTTTGACAGTTTTGTTACCATGAAAGGAGGAGAATACTTTTTTGCACCAAGCATTGCTTTCTTTAAAAAATTATTATAATAACACCCTGTTTTTGCTATATTGCGTCCATATTAAGGCACGCAAACAATACCTATTCCCCTTTACTTTATTCTATAAATTACACATTTATGGCAAAATTAACCGTAACCCCACAATTTCACAACCTTGCCAGTAGCCGTTATGGTATTTTAATTGGCATGGAAATCGCTCCTGATACCAATATGGGAGAAAGTGTTTATGCGTTTAGCATGGATATTGAAGTGAAAGCCACTGTTGTCGCTGTACAGTCCAATACTGTTCCAAGCACAGCTAATATCCGCTTAGTAGCAATGCAACCCGACTTCAGTAATTGTTTTCTACAAGATGAAGGCAACCGCTTGATGGTCAGTGTCAACTCTGTTGAGTCTAACTATCAGATTGATACCTATTCTTGGAATCTTACACTCCTTAGTCGACAAACCCAAAGCGGAAATAATCTATTCCGTACTGCTAGTATGGGTAATATCTATTGTATTGTTACCATAGATTCTGTTGGTGGTATGTATCAATCCGAAGTAGAACTCAACTTTCGCATGAATGGCGTGACTATCGACCATGATAATAAAAGTCATATCTTACAAATAGGTACTATGCCTGCTCTCGTCATCTAAATTAGTACACAGCTTTTTTTACCCTATACTTGACACTTATCTCAATATCACTATCATTGATTAGTGCTGCCCTTGTGCCATTCTCTCATTAGCACAAATGGCAGCACTATTCTTTTGTGCCAAATTTTTCCTACTTTTGTCCGCAAAAAAAGCAAAATATGGCTATTATCTTAGACACCCCTCGTTGTTATTTGCGGGAAATAACACCCGACGACGCACCTATTGCCTACGAACTCAATGCAGACCCACAAGTTATCCAATACACAGGTGACGAAGCCTTCGAAAGTATTGCCGCCGCACGCCAATTTTTGACCCAATATGACCACTATCGTCGCTATGGATTTGGTAGATGGGGCGTTATTCGTCGCGATGATGGTGCATTCTTGGGTTGGTGTGGTTTAAAATATACCGCCGAAGAAGACGAATTTGATATAGGCTTTCGTTTTTTTCGGCGCTATTGGAATCAATCGTATGCCACCGAAACAGCCGAAGCCTGCCTACATTTGGGATTTATGCAGTTTGATATGCCCATTATTGTGGGGCGTGTGATGGCTGCAAATCGCGGTTCTATCCGTGTATTAGAAAAAATTGGGTTACAATATCAAACCGATTTTGACTTTGATGGGCAATTAGGCTACCTCTATAGCCTTGACAAAACAAGTTATCTTGCCTCCTTAGTCCCTTAATAAAAAAACAAACGAGCCGCTATTCATGAGAGTTGCGGCTCGTTTGTCATTTTGGGATTAAGTTGGTTATACTAACTCATGTTACGCACTTGCTGTTCTGCAACAGTTTATTTTGACAAACATAGCAATTATAAAAAACGTGCATATACTTACGCTATTTTCGCTGTCCGAAATAGTGCTGTTTCGGTCGTTGAGGCATGAAAGTGACGGCTAAACAGACAAAAAACGATAAACTGCCTCAACGATTGCCTACATTTTGTGGTAGCTAATACGATAAAATAGGCAAAATACTTACTAATTTACTTGCTACCACAAAATTAAGCAAAGACCACAGCACGCCTGACGAATCCACTCGAAAAAAGAACACCCTTTTTTGCTGCTTTTTTGGGTGAGCAAAAAAGCAGAATCACCATTTGTCTTTTATGACAAACAGTATTTCGAATAACAATAAATTGGTGTTCAATTACACTGTTTTTTGGGGCGAATGCGTAACATGAGTCAGTTAAATAGGTTATTCCATGAAAAAACATGAGTAAATAGGCACAATAACAAGAGAGAAATTAAAGAAAATAGGTTTTTTACCACACCATTTTACCCGTAGCTATCTTACCTTGAGCATTGCTTACATGATAGAAATAGATACCATTGGGCAAATTATTTTGCTCGATGCCTAAGTTTTGGGTGCTTTGGTTGCGATAAGAAGCAACTGTTTGTCCATTAACATTACTGATTTGCACCTGATAGGGTAGGGTAGGAGTGGCATCAAAATGTAGAACATTTTGGTGCTGTGTGGCATCGTACAACAAAGTTGGTTGGGGTGATACCCCATTTTTGACCGTGTGAATACCTGTGCCTAATTGTTGCAGTTGGTCATCAAATAGGCTTTGGATTTCATCGGCGGCAGATTGAAGAGGAGCAAAGCTGGGACAAGGATAAACAACATTGTCTCGCACGGCTATCACGGCAAAATCTATGCGGGTAGTGCCACCTACAGGCACATTATTGAGGGTGTTGGTGAGTAGCATACGGCGGTCGCCGGGTGTGTTACCTTGGCTACATTCCGACCATACAGGCAAACCCGTATTAGGGTCAATACTACCCGCAGGCAAACTGGGGTCACTCGGGAACATATAACTATAGGGTGTGTTAGTAGCTACGGTACCAGTAGCTCCGTAGGTCATCGTAGAACCATCTTTCCAATGACCTTTTAAATAATCGTAATAATCTGCTGCATTTGCGGGATTACCCGTAATGCCAAAATCGTTGTTATAATAGACCATCGAGTTAAGGTTCGTATTATAGAGAAATTTTATGCCCAACAAAGGAATATTAGTGCCATAACCACCTTCGTCGTTGCCATCACCATTATAGTAAATACCCATATTGCGGCTAACATCACAGCCTACAAAATCGTCTGTATAGTTACCTAAATCGCCATCTACAAAAATGCCTTGCTTAAAATTGTGCCAAGTGCTATTGCTGCGATTGACGATGGTATAGCGATAAAAAGTAGTATTGCCCAAATTGCCGCCAGCAGCAAAAGCATACGCCAATTGATGCACTTCGGCATCTAAAGCCTGGCCACCTGTTTCGCCATGTTCGTTAGCTGCATCGTTGAACACACACCAAATAGCTTGGTCGCCCGGCACATCGGGATAATCACCCAACAAAGGTTCATAATTACCATTGGCATTGAGGTCAATAAAAGGGGCTAAATCGTGGTCTTGTGGGAAATCGGGATTAGCAAGCAAAGCGGGATTGTTACGACCAGGCCATTCCATAATAGCCGCAATTGGGGCGTTAATCGTACCATCGGCGGCAAAGTCGCTCACGTGTGCATCTATATCTGCCCGATGTACTTCCCAAAGACGGTCAAAATAGGAACAATCGCTCGTACTACCATCGGCAGCAATTGTACCCGGAAAGAAATCGACACCACTCTGGCGATAGGTACTGGCAGCTACCCGAAAAGCCCCTGCATCGTCCAAAGCCCCCAACCACAAGCCACCCGCATAAATGGCATGAACGGATGTTTGTCCGCTACCTATTGTCACTTTCGGAAATTCATACTTAGCTTCACCAGCAACAGGGTCCCACCAAAGGTCGCCACCATTATTAATTTGTGTGCGTACATTACCCACGTTGAGTTCAAGGTGTGCTGTGCCTTGTGTGCAGTTGTTTTGTGCAAAACTGGCATTGTGGTAGCTCAAGCACAAAGCTACTGCCAGCAATAGGGATAAACTTTTTTTAGTCATACAGCATTAATTTTGATTAGTTAAATAATATACCGCAAAGGTAAATGCAATCGGACTTCTTTCCAAATAAAAAAAATGGCGTTTATCGTAAATTTGTGGGGAGTGTGCCACCATGCGCAGAGGGGTATGTATCGTGGTGCAGAGGGGTATGTATCGTGGTGCAGAGGGGTATGTATCGTGGTGCAGAGGGGTATGTATCGCGGTGCAGAGGGGTCTGTATCGTGGTGCAGAGGGGTATGTATCGTGGTGCAGAGGGGTATGTATCGCGGTGCAGAGGGGTCTGTATCGCGAGGGCATGTACGTATTTTTCGTCATAAAATCTATACAACAATTTGATAACCACATTATTAGGAGGTAATAGCAACAATGATAAAACATTCAAACAAACCCTGAAAGGGTGATAGATTTATAGCAAAAAGACGGAGCAAAAAAAGCATAAACCCCGACGGGGTGGCATTATGCCCGCATTCCGCACCCATCTGCAAAAAAACGTGGATTTAGCTATTTGTGCTTAAAAAAATGTAGAGAACGGCGGTTTAAACATTGGATGTTTATGGCTATAAGCCGTTATAAATTGTTTTTACATTACCAAGTTGGGTTTTTGCTGCTCAAATATCTTGTTTCTCCTAAATATTGAAAATGGAAGGGAAAGAGTGCGGAATGCGGGTATAATTATTTTGCAATATTTAAATCGCGCAATTCGCCCGTAGGGGTCACCAAAATATAGTTATTTTTTGGTGTATTTGAGGGAGATTCTTGCAAAACACGCACCTTAATTTCATACATTACTTGGATAACAGGCTCCAACACTATAGGATTTACCACAAAATCAAACTCTTTATCCAGCACAGGCTGATAATATTGTGTCACATTTTTATCCACGTTCTGAACATTCATGTTCTTTTTCAATTCGAGATTAGCGCTATTATAGGCTTCATAACTTCGATACATTTCGGTGGGATACAACACCCGATAACCATCGGTCAAACGCTTGGCAGTGGTATCGATATTGATATTCAACAGACTTTGATAGTTTTTCATTTTTTCTTGCAAAATAGTTTTGGCTTTTTGCATCAAATCGCGCTTAATCGTTTCGAGATTATTCGAAAAATAGTCGACGCGAACCAAATCATACATCTCTGCATTTGCCAAAATAGGCATGAGTTCGTTCAACAAATCGGGGTCTTTGTATTGGATATGTAGATTCTTTTTTAGCTCAAATCCTGTTGGGATTTCATTATAGGTTTTTTTGCTAAACGCTTTTTTTTCCATCTCATATTCATATTTGGGAACAAACGACACCAAATCGACATAAACGGTCACATCTGTTCGGTTTTTGAGGCTACTCGTTACTTGCTCTATGCGTTGGTCTATCAATTGTGTCACTTCTGCCGTTGTTTTTCCCACTTGCGTTAGGCTAAAAACTGCTACATAACCATCTGCTTTCACATTGGCTAAACCTTTGACACCCACCAACAACTCATCGCTCCCCGAAAACACAGTATTGATATTTGTATCGGTATAGCGAATCGCATTTTGGTAGTTGACATTGCCCGAATGTTGTGCCATTAGCGCAGTGCATTCATGCAACAATAAGAAAATCCAAAGTAAATATTTTGTTAACATAGAACAATTTTGTGAAAAAAGTGGATAAAAATGTAAAAAATATGGGCAACATGGACTTTGCTGCCCATATAGTGGTGTTATATTTTATCTATTTTGTTGGGATAAAATGTTATTACCTCTCATGTTACGCATTCGTCTAAAAATACAGTGTAACTGAACACCAATTTATTGTTATTCGAAATACTGTTTGTCATAAAAGACAAATGGTGATTCTACTTTTTTGCGCACCCAAAAAAGTAGCAAAAAAAGGTGTTCTTTTTCGAGTGGATTCGTCCGGCGTGCTGTGGTCTTTGCTTAATTTTGTGGTAGCAAGCAAATTGGTAAGTATTTTGCCTATTTTATCGTATTAGCTACCACAAAATGTAGGCAATCGTTGAGGCGCGTTATCGTTTTTTGTCTGTTTAACCGTGACTTTCATGCCTCAACGACCGACCACAGCACTATTTCGGACAGCGAAAATAGCGTAAGTATATGCACGTTTTTTATAATTGCTATGTTTGTCACAAGAGACTGTTTCATAACAGCGAGTGCGTAACATGAGTTACCTTACAGAACACCATCACTTGTTCGAATGGCGAAGCGCGTTAGGGATTGTAGGGGCAGCCGCAGGCTGGTGCTTGCACCATAGCGAAGCGAAGCCCCGTAAAGCCCGACCCGCAGGGAAACGCCCAAAAAAATGTATTCAACAAAATAATCTAAACGAAACAGTAGGAACAACACCCAAAGGTCGGTTTAGAAAGCGGCTAATTTTTCTAAGGCTGCTTTAAAACGTGATTCGGGCAAATATTGTTGTTCTAACGGAATAGCAAAAGGAATGGGTGTGTCCAACGCGCCGCAACGCACAATAGGGGCATCTAAATACTGGAAACAATGTTCGGCAATAATTGCCGCAATTTCACCACCAATACCACCTGTTTGGCTGTCTTCGTGCAAGATAAGCACTTTGCCTGTTTTGCGCGCTGTGGCGATAATCGCATCGATATCCAAGGGCAGTAAAGTGCGCAAATCCACTACATCGGCGCTAATGTGTGGCAGTGTAGCAAGGGCTTTTGTTGCCCAATGTACGCCCATGCCATAAGTAATAATCGACACATCATCACCACTTTGCACCAAATTAGCTTTGCCGATGGGAACAGTATAGTAGTCATCAGGCACATCGGCAACGAGGCTGCGATAGAGTGCTTTATGTTCGAAATACATGACAGGATTAGGGTCTTCTATGGCTGCCAACAACAGACCTTTGGCATCGTAGGGATTGGAAGGATAGACAATTTTTAGTCCCGGAGAATGGAAAAACCACGCCTCGTTCGATTGGGAATGGAAAGGACCAGCTCCAGTTCCTGCTCCTGTAGGCATTCGCACCACCACATCGGCATTTTGTCCCCAGCGCCAATGGCTTTTAGCCAGATTATTGATGATTTGGTTGAAAGCACATGTCACAAAATCGGCAAACTGCATTTCGACCACCGATTTTATTTTTTTGATGGATAAACCCAAGCTAATTCCGACAATGGCAGACTCACAAATAGGTGTGTTTCGCACCCTTTCGCGCCCAAAACGCCCTACAAAACCTTTGGTAATTTTGAATGCTCCGCCATATTCTGCAATATCTTGTCCCATGATAACCATATTTTCGTGGCGTTCCATGCCTTGTTGCAGTGCATCGGAAATTGCCTCGATAAAGCGTTTGGAGGACTGTTGAGCAAGGTTAGGTTGGTGTTGTGGGGGTGTGAATGGTGCATACACATCGTTTAGTTCTTGCTCGATGCTTGCGGTGGCAGGTGGTTCTGTAAAACCCAATTTTAGGTCGCTGTCAATATATTGTTTGAACTCGGCACGAATGGCGGCGATACTTTCTTCGGTCAACAAGCCGATGTTTTGCAAATAATTCTCAAAATTGGTGACAGGGTCTTTGCGTTCCCATGTTTCAAAATAGTGTTTGGGAACATAGTCTACGCCGGAGGCTTCCTCGTGTCCGCGCATACGAAACGTTAAGGCTTCGATAAGCACAGGACGTGGGTCTTTTCGCAAACTTGTTGCCAATTTGTTAATGGTATCATACACTTCCAAAATGTTGTTGCCATCAATTTGCACCCCTTCGATGCCATAGCCAAGGGCGCGGTCGACGAGTTTTTTGCAAGCATATTGTTCGTTGGTTGGGGTTGATAAGCCATAGCCATTATTTTCTATCATAAAAATAACGGGCAATTTCCAGACGGCTGCTACGTTGAGGGCTTCGTGAAAATCACCTTCGGAGGTAGCCCCTTCTCCTGTGAAAGCAACAGTTATTTTGTTGGTTTGGAGCAATTTGTCTGCCAATGCAATACCGCTGCCTACAGCCAATTGGGGACCCAAGTGGGAAATCATGCCGACGATGCTATATTCGTTGGTGCCGAAGTGAAACGAACGATCGCGCCCCTTAGTGAAGCCGCCCAAAGTGCCTTGCCATTGCTTAAACAATTGGTGGAATGGAATGTGGCGCGAGGTAAAAACGCCCAAATTGCGGTGCATTGGCAAAATGTATTCGTCGGGCTGCAAGGCTTCTGTTACGCCAACAGCAATGGCTTCTTGTCCAATGCCCGAAAACCATTTAGAGATTTTGTTCATGCGCAGTTGGTTGAGCATTTTTTCTTCTATCATGCGCGGCAGAAGGAGGGCTTTATAGAGTTGGAGCAAAAGGGCATCGGAGTGGTGTTTTTTGCGTTTATACGCAATATGTACATTTAACTGTTCTGTTACCATGAAGGTTGGTGTTTTATGGTTTTATTTTTTTTCGCTGCAAAGGTACTGCCTATTTTTCAGAAATTAACACAAAAACACCACCAAATTGGAATAAACAACCGATTTGGTAGTGTTTGGGAAAGAGGAATAGAGGGTTTTTAGTCGTAAAATCATCTTCTTATCAAACAGGGTCTTGTTCTGCTTAGTGTTCCAAGTCAATTAGAGAGATTTGAAGGAATTACTGCTCCAAAATAGTAATTTCTTTGGGCGAACTAATTTTGACTTGTGGAAAAAGTTGGTGGCTTTTTCTGTTTTCGTACCAATAGGGTTTGCCTTTAATACTCACTTTTTGGTTGGTATAATGGTTGGAGAGGTCGTCGGGAAAAGCGGCAAAATCTGACTCGTCGATAACAACGGTTAGTTTAGAGTTGGGATATTTGCCATCTATGTTGAGGAACAATTTGCGGACTTTGCCTTCATACATATAGCTTTGTGAAACTGTGCCTACAATTTCGCAATTTTCTCCGATGTGGTCTATTACTTGTTCGGCGGTGCAGGCACATTTTTCGGCAGGTGGTGGCTGGGCAGGTAAAAGCGTAGATGTACCTATCCCAAAGGTGAGGAGAATGATCAGGGTGTGAAATTTTTTCATGCTAAAAAATAATTGATTATGTTTGTCCCGCAAAAATACACAGTTATTTCCAACAAAAAAAACTTTTTTAATACTTTTGTCCTGATTGTTTGTGTCCATTTTTTTTTCGAACGGCGAAGCGCGTTAGGGATTGTAGAGGCTGCCGTTAGGCAGGTGCTTGCACCGAAGCAAAGCGAAGCCTCGTAAAGCCCGACCCCATCGGGGAAACGCCCAAAAAATAACACAAAAAAATATAATTCGATGTTGGTGTGGCAAAAATGGGGTTTGGGAGGTGAAAAATGGCAATAAAATCATTACAACATACCTTTCGCTGGAAAAAAGCAAAAAAGGAATTGAATAATTGGGTTAAAATTGGCTATTTATACTAAATTGAAAATACTTTTCGGATTTGACAATAGACGATGTCACGCACTCATTCCAAAATGTAACATCAATTAGCGACCATTTTCCATTCCTCCAAATGCTATTGTCACAAGCGATAAATGGTGATTCTACTTTTT
>JAEUUX010000266.1 GCA_016787295.1 Chitinophagales bacterium | reverse complement strand
ACCCACACCCCGCCCGCCGGCCACCACGCCCACCAACCCACCCCACTCCACCCTTGCCGGACAAGACGCTCTGCCGATATTTGGATTTGCTATAAACGTTTCACCCTTTCAGGGTTGGGGGTGTTTGATGAATAATGTTGGTGCTTTTATTGAAATAAAAACATTTTTTTCGCAACTTCCACCATTCAACGGTACAAGTACCGTTGTTACCTATTTTAAGCCTTTAGCAAAAACAATAAAAATAAACCCCAACGGGGTGACAGGTTTATAGAAAATGGCAACAGCACGATTTTCACAAAAACCCTGAAAGGGTGACACAAATACATTAAACGATACAATATCACCCCTTCGGGGTTTTTAAAATATCTGGTCATTTGGTTTTGCTATAAACATTTCACCCTTTCAGGGTTGGGGGTAATTATTAATGGTTAATTATCAATTGTTAATAGGTGTTTGGTTACGTTGTTTGCTTATATCATACAATAGTGGTTATGATTTTTGTCATTGACAAATGCAACAAAACAATTAAGCCTGAAAGGGTGACAAGGCTGCATTTCATTAACAATTAACAATTGATAATTAACAATTGTCAAATGTTTATTTTTGCCATAGACATAACGTAACAAGCAATGTGTCACCCCTTCGGGGTTTTTAAAATATCTGGTCATTTGGTTTTGCTATAAACATTTCACCCTTTCAGGGTTGGGGGTGTTTGATGAATAATGTTGGTGCTTTTATTGAAATAAAAACATTTTTTTCGCAACTTCCACCATTCAACGGTATAAATACCGTTGCTACCTAATTTACACCTACACCAAAAACAATAAAAATAAACCCCAACGGGGTGACAAGTTTATAGAAAATGGCAATAGCACGATTTTCACAAAAACCCCGAAAGGGTGACACAAATATAACGACTACTGTTCTATTTTATCTATTTTGTTGGAAAAAAGCTGTTTTTGCTGTAAAAAAATAACGATATAATTTGTTCGAATGGCGAAGCGCGTTAGGGATGCGGAGGGTGGCGTTAGCCAGTGCGGAGAGTAACGCAGCACCAAGCGTAGCGAAGCCCGTAGCAGCCCGACCCGCAGGGAAACGCCCAAATAAATCAATGTGTTATTATCCAACTATTTAACCCAAATAGAACACTAATAAGGTCTCATCTCGTTGGGATTTTGTAGATTTGATTTCATTTTGATTTGCTATAATCATTGCACCTTTTCAGGCTTAAAAATGTTTGATAATACTTAAAATAACAAAAACAATTAACATCACTACTTGTACTGACACAAAAACTCTTGAGCAACAAACACGCTTGTCTATTCATATACACTCATATCTCAAAACCTAAATCGCCACTCTCGCGGGCTTTCTATCCACCAAAAAAAATGTATTAATAATTATTCCACCGATACCATGAAAAAAATCCTTCTTACAGGCGGTGCAGGCTTTATAGGGTCTCACCTCGTTCGCCTTATGGTGAGCAAATATCCCGATTATCACATTTACAACTTAGACAAACTGACATACGCGGGCAATTTAGAAAACCTTACCGACATAGAAAAATCTCCCAATTATAGCTTCATCAAAGGCGATATTGTGGATACCGATTTCATTAATCAATTGTTTGACAGTCATCAATTTGATAGCGTCATACATTTAGCAGCCGAGTCCCATGTCGACCGTTCTATCGTTTCGCCAATGGATTTTATTTATACCAATATTATAGGTACGGTCAATTTGCTCAATGCAGCAAAAAATATTTGGAAAAACGACCTATCTCAACACATTTTTTATCACGTCTCAACCGACGAAGTGTATGGTTCATTGGGAGACGAAGGCTTTTTTTATGAAACAACGTCCTACGACCCGCGCTCGCCTTATTCGGCTTCCAAAGCCAGCTCCGACCATTTAGTAAGTGCTTACTACCATACCTATCATTTGCCTATTTTAATGTCTAATTGCTCGAACAATTATGGTGCATATCAGTTTCCTGAAAAATTAATCCCTTTGGCGATTAACAATATCAAGAACAAACGCCCTATTCCTATCTACGGAGATGGAAAATATACGCGCGATTGGTTGTGGGTCAATGACCATGTACAAGCCATAGATACCATTTTTCATAAAGGTACTATCGGTGAAACATACAACATCGGCGGACACAATGAATGGAAAAACATCGACCTCATTAATCTGTTGTGTAGCATTATGGACAAAAAATTGGGCAGAAGAGCGGGTGAGTCTGCCGAATTGATAACTTTTGTGAAAGATAGAGCAGGTCACGACCGCCGTTATGCCATTGATGCTTCCAAAATTCAGCGCGAATTGGAGTGGAAACCCTCCATACAGTTCGAAGAAGGCTTGGAGCATACCGTAGATTGGTATCTCGCCAACGAAACATGGCTCAACAATGTTACATCGGGCAACTACCAAAACTATTATCAACAGCAATACAGCGAAAGATAATTGTTCAAATCAATAATAATAAACTGTTGCGCCAATACTGTCCGCAACCAATGCAACTGAACAACGTCCAAAACATTTTTTTTGATTTGGTACTTGTTTGTTGCTTTCAGTAAGGCGCAATGATATAAAGTCCTATCCAATAAAAAATCACGGTTGCGATGTTTTTGCCCGTGATTTTTTATTTATTTGCATTCCATTTGGCGTTTTTACAAAACCTTTGTATGATTTTACCATAGCATTTCCCAAGCACCCAAGTAGATGTATTGTTGTGCTATCTACCCCAAAAAAACATTATTGTTACTACACAATACAAAAAAACCGTACCTTTGCACAACCACTTCTAATTAAACAATAAGCGTATGATAAGTTCTTTTTTGCGTTGGTTTTTGCCTTTTTATTTTATGGCGTTTCTGTTTGTTGCCCTCATTCTCCGCACCTTATTAGTAGCTCGCCAAATCGGAAAAAGCCCGCTTATTTTTCCACGAACCGATACCGTATATGGGCTAACAGGTTTTTATTTCAAAGCCGCCTTAGCTGTTTTGTTTGCCTTGATGATTGCCCTTGGCATTGTACCACAATGGTATGACTTTATGTTTCCTTTGCACCAACTCGAGCATTCATCTATGCAGCAAGTAGGCATAGGCATCATGTTGTTGGCGTTTGTGTTGGTGAGTGTGGCACAAGCACAAATGCGCGACTCTTGGCGCATTGGCATTGATACCCGAACAAAAACCAATTTAGTAACGCGCGGTTTGTTTCAGTATTCCCGAAACCCCATCTATTTGGGTATACTATTGTGTTTGTTAGGTTTGATTTTCGTTCTGCCTTGTGCTTTCACCCTGTTTCTATTTATTTTGGTGTATGTGCTACTACAAATCCAAATCCGTTTGGAAGAAGAACATATGTACAATTTGCACAACGAAACATTTCGTGCCTATCAAAAACAAGTTCGTCGGTGGATATAGGCATATCATTGTTAACATTTTTGAAACCAAACACCATGTATTTCTTTGCTATTTTTCTATTCATTCTTTTCATCTTAGCTTTTTTGGGTTATGCCAAAAAAGTGTTGCTTCGTCCCGACAAAGCTGATTCTCCACCCCCAAAAGACGCGCCATGAAAAAAGTTTTTATCGCTTTCTTGCTCCTTGTAGCCTGCCTTATGCTTGCTATTCGTTGGGGTGCGGTCAATTATTGGCTTACATCGGCTAATTTTGAAGTATCGACAGACCACCAATGGCATTCTTTTGTGTGGGATTCAGATAGCAGCAAAGCCGTTTTGTTTATACCCGTTCGGCTTAACCATTGTCCGCGTCCCTTATTGATGCAGTTAGATTTGGGGTCAGCTAAGAGTTTTTTGTATGGCAAAACGGTCGAAGGATTTAATGTTGAGTATCCACAAAAATCCATTGCCATAAAAGACAACAAAGCGGTCGCTTCTTTGCAGATAGACAGTCTACAATTGCACCCCAAAAAAGATATTGTGGTTATGCCCGAAGCAGGCAACAACTACCTACAGCAACCCGATACCATCGACCCCAAAATTGTTGTTGGCACGCTGGGATTTGATGCCATTGTGGGGCAAACGATCATCATCGATTATCCGAATAAAAAGTTTATGCTCACCAACCGTTTGCCCGATAAGGTTGTGCCGATAGCTGCTCAATGCCAACGTTTTCCTATTTTGTTGGCAGGAAAAATAGAAGGGCATTCCCAAAACATTTGGTTCGACACAGGGTCAAGTGCTTTTGCTTTGCTAACAACGCAATATTTATTCAACAAAATAGCACCACATTCGGCAGTAGATACCTCTTGTTGTGTGCAGGCGTGGGGTAAACAATATGCCGTTTGGCAAAAAACGATGCCACAAGCCTTGCAAATCGGAGATAAAAGCTATGCCAATGTAGCCGTCTCAACTACTGAACGATATGACTTTCGTGAATACCTAAAATTCCAACTTATTGGTGCTGATGCCATTACAGGTAATTATTTTTTCTTGCCCAATACTATTGGTATCGACACTCGACGCAATAAATTTGCCATCTGGTAATCCCTTTTTTCTTTTATGATACCCGAACAAACCATACAGCAAGTCATAGACACGGCACGTATCGAAGAAGTGGTAGGTGAAGTGGTACATCTCAAAAAACGTGGTGTAAATTTCATCGGTAATTGCCCTTTTCACGACGAACGCACTCCCTCTTTTACTGTTTCTCCTGTCAAAGGCATTTATAAATGTTTTGGTTGCGGAGCAGCGGGCAATGTTGTGCGTTTTGTAATGGAACATGACCAACTGACCTATCCCGATGCCATTCGTCGGTTGGCAAATAAATACAATATCGAAATAGCAGAAATAGCCGTTTCGCCCGAAGTGAAAGCCGAACAACAACAGCGCGAAAGTCTAGTCATCGTTAACCAATTAGTTGCCGAATACTTTGAACAACAATTGTTCGAAACCGACGAAGGACGCAGCATTGGCTTGGGATATTTCAAAGAGCGCGGCTTGCGGGAAGACATTATCCGTCGTTTTCAGTTGGGTTTTGCACCCGATTCGCCCCAAAGCCTCCTACAATTTGCACAAACCAAAGGTATTAATCCCCAAACACTGGAACAATTGGGCATTATTGTCCAAAAAGATGACCGACAATGGGCATTTTTTCGCAAGCGCGTGCAGTTTGCTATCCATAACCCTCAAGCCAAAGTAGTAGCTTTTGCAGGACGCACCTTATCGAGCGATAAAAAACAAGCAAAATACATTAATTCGCCCGAAACAGAAATTTACCACAAAAGTAAAGTACTGTATGGCATTCATCTCGCCAAAAAAAGTATAGCACAACTCAATGAATGTTATTTAGTGGAGGGTTATACCGATGTATTGTCGTTGGTGCAGAATGGTATAGAAAATGTAGTTGCCTCAGCAGGCACAGCATTGACGGTAGAACAAATTCGCCTCATCAAACGCTATACACCCAACATCACTATCCTCTATGACGGCGATGCAGCGGGCATTAAAGCCGCCTTGCGCGGTATTGATTTGGTATTGGAAGAAGATATGAACCTCAAAGTCGTATTGCTACCCGAACCAGAAGACCCCGATAGCTATATTCGCAAAATAGGAAAAACAGATTTTGAACAATATCTTCGAAAAAATGCCAAAGATTTTGTACTATTCAAAACCCAACTGTTGCTCAAAGACATAGGCGACGACCCTATTGCACGCGCTACGCTGGTGCGCGACATTGTGACAACCATTACGCTTATTCCCGATTCCATTAAGCGACAAATTTATGTACAAAAATGCGCCCAATTGTTGTTGATTGACGAACAAATTTTGATTAACGAAGTCAATAAAGCACGACTCAAAAACCTTAAACAACAACAAAAAAATGCAGGAACCGAAACGGCTCCCGATTTATCACCCGAAGAAATACAATACTTAACCCAACAAAAACCTACCGCAAACCCTAATCCTAACGCCAATTATCAGGAGAGTCTAAACGGTATGAAGCTATGTGAGCGCGAAATGATTCGCGTATTGCTCGAATATGGAACGTATGAAATTATGGAAGAAATTCCTGTTGCCGCCTATCTTATCCACGAAACCCAAGATATTCCCTATATCACTCCACTACACAACGAAATTATTGCCATTTATACAGAACAATTGGAGCGCGGCATTATTCCCGATTCAGATTTCTTTATTAATTCGAGCAACGAACCCATCGCCACATTAGCCATCGATGTGTTGACAACGCCTTATGCAGTAAGCGAAAATTGGGAAAAACGCGACATCTTTGTGACCGATAAACGCAGCAAATTTAAAAAAGATGTTCTGAATCTGCTCAATCGTTTCAAACTATATTTCGTAATGAAACGCCTCAAAGAACTTGTCCAAGATATGCAAAACCTGCAAAATGGCAACGAAACCGAAAGTGCAGACCAAATTATGGATTTGCAAGTTCAATTTATGCAATATACCCAACGAAAATTAGAACTTTGCGCGGCTTTGCGCTTAGTTATTCGTTAGACAAAGCAAGTTTCTCACAAAGAAAACTAAGTGGATATAGTTTTTTTTCATGTTGCAAACCCACAATATTCCTAAGAAAAATATTGTATAACCACCCCATTCATCAATATGAAATGTCCTAAGTGTTCAACCACCGTATTAACCGAAAACATTAACATTCAAGCCGATATAGCCAAATGTACTCATTGTGGAGAGGTGTTTAAAGTGTCCGAAAACCTAACCGACGACACTTATAAAGCCTTCGACATCAATACACCACCTTCGGGAGTTTCCTTTAAGCGTGATGTAGATACCACTGTCATTAGTGCTACCACCCGAAGCGCTTTAGCATTTTTTTTAGTGCCTTTTATGCTCGTTTGGTCGGGCGGTTCCTTGGGAGGTATCTATGGTTCGCAAATTTTACAAGGAGAATTTAATATTTTTATGAGTTTATTTGGCATTCCATTTATCGCAGGTTCAGTACTTTTTTGGAGTATTGCACTCATGGCTATCTTTGGCAAAGTAGTATTGACCATAGACCGACAAGGAGGAAAAATCTTTACAGGTATTGGAAAAATTGGCATTACCCAACATTTTATGTGGAGCGAAGTATCGAGCATCAGCGAACAAGCCAATTATTCGCGTTCGTCGCGAAACAGTAGCAGCGTCATTGCCATTGAAGGCAAAAAAAGAATAACATTTGGGTCAGGCTTGAGTGACGACCGCCGCTACTATGTCTTACACGCCTTGAAGAAAATTTATGGACAAGTGAAACGATAAAACCCTTACGATGAAAAACTTTTTTTTATTATTGTTAGTAATTTTCCTTATTGCAACAGTTGTTGTAGTGCCAAGCACACAAGCAAAAGTTACTGTTTCTGGCATAGATTCAGACAACACAACTATTATTGGTTAAATAGTCCGATAATAATACATTGATTTTTTTGGGCGTTTCCCTGCGGGTCGGGCTGCTACGGGCTTCGCTACGCTTGGTGCTTCGCAAGCTACGCACTGGCTAACGCCACCCTCCGCATCCCTAACGCGCTTCGCCATTCGAACAAAACATATCGTTATTTTTTACAGCGAAAACAACTTTCTTCCAACAAAATAGATAAAATAGAACATTAGTTGGCGTATTGGTGTCACCCTTTCAGGGTTTTTGTGAAAATCATGCCGCTACCATTTTCTATAAACTTGTCACCCCGTTGGGGTTTGATTCATTGTAGGTACAGCAACGGTAGCATTATGTTTGTTTTGTTGAATTTTGTTGATTATCACCCAAATCACAAAAGCCCTCAAACATCAAATCGTTTTCAAACCTCCCAATATTTCAAGCCATAAAAGACATATTTGGGGTGTTTTGGGGTGTAAAAGCCTTCTTTTTGAGCAATTTGAAAAAAAAATTAAAAAAAATTAAAAAAAATTGCCAAAAAGTTTGCAGATACAAAAAATGTGCGTACCTTTGCAACGCTTTACAAGGGAGGGCGTTTAGCTCAGCTGGTTCAGAGCATCTGCCTTACAAGCAGAGGGTCGGCAGTTCGAATCTGTCAACGCCCACTTTTCTTGGTTAATTGTTTTTATTGAAAAAGCTGCCATATATTTGGCGGCTTTTTTTGTGTACCCACAACAAACCTGCTATGCCACAAATCATAGAGATCTTTACCACACCCGAAACCGCTTTTGAGGCTCCTTTGTTGCGCCAACACATTGCGGCACATCTCCAAATTTCCGAAGACCAGCTAACAACCTACCAAATCCTGCGACGTTCTATTGATGCTCGGCAGCGCAGCCTGCGCTATTGGCTGCGCATAGCAGTTTTTGTGAACGAAACCCCTCCTGCCTCCCAAACCATCACGAAATCCTACCAATATGTAGCCCAAGCTCGTCCTGTATTGATTATTGGTGCGGGTCCTGCGGGTTTGTTTGCAGCCTTACGGCTCTTGGAGTTGGGTTATAAACCTATCATCTTGGAACGCGGAAAAAGTGTGCGCGAAAGACGGCGCGATTTGGCGGCTATCAACAAACAACATATCCTTAATCCCGAATCTAACTACTGCTTTGGCGAAGGCGGTGCAGGCACTTATTCCGACGGCAAACTGTATACTCGTTCCAACAAACGCGGCAGTGTGGAGCAGGTATTGCAAACACTCGTGTATCATGGCGCTGCTCCCGATATTTTGGTGGACACTCACCCGCATATCGGCACCAACAAACTACCGCATATCATCGAAAACATACGCCAAACTATTATAGAACATGGTGGAGAAGTATATTTCAATACTAAAGTCACTGATTTTGTAGTGCAACAACACCGCATCAAAGGCGCTGTCACCGCCGACGGACGACACTGGGAGGCAGAACAAGTAGTTCTTGCCACAGGACATTCGGCACGCGACATTCATCGTTTGTTGTATGAAAAAGGAATTAGTGTCATCGCCAAAAGCTTTGCGATGGGCATTCGGGTAGAACACCCACAAGCTTTGATAGACGAAATGCAGTATAAAACAGCAGTGCGCAACACCTATTTGCCGCCCGCCGCTTATTCGTGGGTAGAGCAAGCCCGCGGACGTGGGATATATTCGTTTTGTATGTGTCCTGGTGGTATCATTGCCCCTTGTGCTACTGCCGAAGGCGAAATAGTGACCAATGGTTGGTCGCCCTCGCGCCGCAATAATCCTTTTGCTAATTCGGGTATTGTGGTGGCAATAAGCGCTAACGACTGGCAGAAATTTGACCGATTTGGAGAGTTGGCAGGCACACAATATCAATCGGAGGTGGAACAGGCAGCATGGCGAGCAGCAGGCAAAACACAACAAGCACCCGCGCAAAGGTTGATGGATTTCTTGAATAACAAAACATCTGCTTCGCTGCCACCTTGTTCGTACCTACCCGGTATTGTGAGTGCAAATTTGCAACAAGAGGTATTGCCAGCAGCTATCTATCATTGTTTGAAAGACGGCTTTAAACAATATGGCAAAAAAATGCCTGCCTACTTGACCAACGAGGCAGTGGTGGTGGGAGTGGAAACGCGCACTTCATCACCTATCCGTATCCCGCGCGACCCTGCTACCTATCAGCACCCACAGATAGGTGGTTTGTATCCTATTGGCGAAGGAGCAGGTTATGCAGGTGGTATCGTATCGGCAGCAATAGATGGCGTGCAGTGTGCAGAACATATTGGGCAGTAGCTATAGAAAATGCTGGAAAAGTTCGGAAAAATCAAAAAGCATTATCTGCTAAAATATGAAATTAGCTCCCAACAAATTGTCAAAATCACGCAAAAACCTCTCGAATAAATACAAACTATCTTGGCGAAAAATGAGCAATCAGTACACAACCCAGACAAGGTATCGTTGTTGAACGATACCTTGTCTGGGTTTTTGGAGAGAAGTATAAGGTAGTCACCACCGTATATCAAATAATAACAAAAAAAATATAAGCACTTGAGTTGCAAAAAATATACTTTATTGGAGAAAAAGTGTAACTTTGTTTCAGGTTTCGCATATCCACCTAAAATTTGTGAACGTTTATTGTCCTTCAAAGCAAATAATGGGCAGAAACACAGCTAATTTCTATTGAATCCTTATAAAAACTATAACCCATGAAAAAAAAACTTGCAATATATGGTGTATTTCTATTGTTATGGACAAGTATAGCAGGAATGGCACAAAACGTTTTTATGAGGAGCATAGATATTAACAATGAACTTAGAAGCAATAATGGTAATGTAATAATAGATACGGGCAGTGGTTTTATGATTCAGTCGGCATCGGGTTGTTTTGGTATTGATTTGTTGTGTATGGATTATGTTTCGGTAGGCTATGACGGCACGGTTGTATGGAGCAAAAACTATAGTAATCCCAATTATCCTTTTTCTAGTGCATGGAATGGTTTGATACAAAATCAATTGCTGGATTATCCCTATACCATTTTTTGTATAACCGCAAAAAATGATACGTCTTATGGTTTTATGCAATATATGGGCGAAAATGGCGATACCCTGTCCAATGCCATGCCGTTTACTAGTAATAGTTATCACCTGAGTAGTGGTTGGATAGAGCAAGAAGATGGCTACCTCACCCTATATACTTCAGGTTTTGATGAACAGCCCTCTCATGCGGTTTTGCAAAAAGTTTTTGCAGATGGCAGTTTAGGTTTTTCCAAAAAGTTCAATCCAACTCCTTATACAAGTGGTGTAGGTTTGAACAAAAGTCTCGATGGTGACTTGATGATAGGGCTTTATGTATTTGATATCAATGAGCCTCAAAAAGTTAGATTCCAACTGCTCCGCACCAATGCCGTAGGGGATTCCATTTGGTCGAGATGGCTGCCGCCCGTTAAAGTAGGTATTGAACCTGCCATAGAAATGATTTCGCTACCCAATGGAAATACGGTTGTGGCTTGGTCAAAAGACACCTTAATCTATGTGCCGGGACAGCCACTCTATAACGAATATCCACCCACACTTTTTTGCTACAGTCCTGATGGGGAGTTGTTATGGACGCATGTTTTTGTGACTATGGGTTGGAAATACCTCACCAATCTCGCTGTGGCAAGCAATGGTGATATATTGGGTTCGGGTTATGTGGGTAATGATATGTCCGGTATGTTGTTTCGGATATCTCCCGAAGGAAATATCGTTTGGGAACATTATTACTACAACAGCTACAATGCCGATGTTCCCTTATTTCCCTTGTTTGACCTTGTAGAAATGGCAGATGGGCGCATAGCCGCCACAGGAGAAGTACTAACAGATTTGGGACAAGGTATGCTTGACTATGATTTAGGCTTATTAATCGTCGATGCACAAGGTTGCATTGATGGCAGTTGCGGGGATACGATTTTTCTTTCTGCTACCAACGAAGGACAGGCATGGTTTAACTTGCACCGTCCCAAAGCTCGCTTGTTTCCTAATCCCGCCAATCAATACTTATCTATTGAACCACCTTCGCAAATGTGGCAGCAGTTGCCTATATGTATTAGCCTCTATAACTTGCTGGGGCAGGAAGTTTTATCCAAAGTTTGCCATGTCAATCAAACAATAAACTTAGATGTCAGTGATATTCCAAATGGCACTTACCTATATCAAATCAAATCAGACTATCCCTCAAAGGGCGATTCCCCCTATCTACAAAGCGGGAAAATCAGTATTTTGCATTAAACCATCCTATCTTATTAGTTCTTCAAGTCGATACTTTGATAACGACATTATCAAGTGGTTTTAGCTTGTGTTGTTGTAAAAAAATGACAAATGCGTGATATTTTGATAATGACAATTTGATAACAACCCTATCAAGGTGTTATTTGTTATCAAAACAAACCCGATTAGCCGACAAGATTGTAAGCTCAAAATAATAAAAACCCCGATGGGGTGACACGTTTATAGCCTCAAAATAATAGAATGATTAACATAAACCCCGATGGGGTGAAAATGATGCAAAAAACACAATATAATGTCACCACTTTGCGGTTTTTGCTTTTTTTGTTCCGTTTTTTTGCTATAAACTTATCACTCTTTCAGGGTTTATTTAAATATTTTTTTATCGTTGCCATTTTCTGAAATACCACCTAATGTCGTTATCAAACTACTAAAAATGTTTTTTATTTTTTCTCATAACCCATCATTTTTAACCTACCCAAAACCTCTCCCATGAAACACACCTTATTACTCCTTTGTTTGGTATGGTGCTATGGTTTTAATGCCACAGCACAATCCAGTACTTTTCCTTTTCCTACCCAAAATGCCTCTTGGTCGTATGCCGAAATAGAATGTGTTTTTGGTGTTTGTACCCAAACGGGACTATTTCAGTATGTCATCACAGGCGACTCGGTGGTCAATGGTATTACTTATCAAAAGTACTATCGATCCAACGACAGTATTTTTGACCTCAACCAAGCTACTTTGGTTGCCTTGTTTCGCGAAGACCTTGCCACACGTCGTTCGTATGTATTAGAACCATCTAATGCCAATCCCAGCATTTTGGAAGAACACCTCTATTACGATTTTTCGTTGGAAGTAGGCGATACCATAGAGGGTATTTACGCGCCTTGGGGTTGTTTCGATGGCTCTCCGCTTATAGCCGAGAATGTGACGTATGATGCCACAGGGCGCAAGCATATCCAAATGAGATCGAACCTTGGTTATACCCAATGGATAGAAGGTATTGGAGACCCCATAAGCTTATTTTCACCCACCTTACTGCTTTGTATCATATATGATTTGCCTTTGCCCGAATTGTTGTGTGTGGAGCAAAATGGCAACAATATTTACAGAAAATATGACAATAGTTGCTATACCATACCAGGGTCAGTAGGTATTCACAACAACGCGCTACTGCCGCTTAACCTCCATCCAAATCCATCAGATAATTGGGTGCAAGTCAGCCTACCACAAACCATAGCTGCTCCACAAGGCATTGTCCAAATTACTGACCTACAAGCCAAAGTAGTGCAACAATGGCAGGTCAATGCCGCCAACACTGCCATACAGTTGCCTACCACAGATTTACCCAACGGCATGTATTTTGTGCAGTATATTGCAGACCGACAAGTGCGCGCAGTGGCGCGTTTGGTGGTGCAACATTAACCAAATAACAACCTCATAACCCATGTTACGCACTCGCTGTCGTAAAACAGATTATTGTAGCAAACATAGCAATTACAAAAAATGCACATCTGCCTACACTATTTTCGCTGTCCGAAATAGTGCTGTAGTCGGTCGTTGAGGCACCGAAGTCACGAAAAAACAGACAAAGAATGATAAATTGCCTCAACGATTGCCTACATTTTGTGGTAGCTAATACGATAAAATAGACAAAATACTTACTAATTTGCTTGCTACCACAAAATTAAGCAAAGACCACAGCACGCCGCACGAATCCACTCGAAAAAGAACACCTTTTTTTGCTACTTTTTTGGGTGAGCAAAAAAGTAGAATCACCATTTGTCCTTTATGATAACAGTATTTCGAATAACAATAAATTGGTGTTCAATTACACTATATTTTTGGACAAATGCGTAACATGAGCTCATAACCCATCATTTTTAACCTACCCAAAACCTCTCCCATGAAACACACCTTATTACTCCTTTGTTTGGTATGGTGCTATGGTTTTAATGCCACAGCACAATCCAGCAATTTTCCCTTTCCTACCCAAAATGCCTATTGGTCGTATGCTTATATCTCTTGTGTAACCACCGACATTTGTTTCCAATCGGGTATGCTTCAATATGTCATTGCAGGGGACTCCGTAGTCAATGGCATTACCTATCAAAAATACTATAGTTCCAACGACAGTATCTTTGACCTCAACCAAGCTACTTTGGTTGCCTTGTTTCGCGAAGATTTGGCTACACGCCGTTCGTATATATTAGCAATGGTAGATGGCATTCCCAATGTGTTGGAGGAACGTCTTCTTTACGATTTTTCGTTAGAAGTAGGCGATGCGGTCAATGTGTACTTGCCTGATTATTGTATAGCCTCTCTTTGCAATGCTTCTCCCTTAGTGGTGAACGAAATAAGCTATGATGCCGAAGGACGAAAGCATATTAAATTAGATTTTGCAGAATGGATAGAAGGCATTGGTGATCCAACAGATTTGTTTAATCAAATTTGCCCTTGTGCTACCTTTACTGAATTAGACTATCAGTTGCTATGCGTGGAGGATAATGGCAACAATATCTATAAAAAATACGACAACAATAGTTGCTATCAGGTGCCAGGGTCAGTAGGTATTCATAACAACGCGCTACTGCCGCTCAACCTCCGTCCAAATCCATCAGATAATTGGGTGCAAATCAGCCTACCACAAACCATAGCTGCTCCACAAGGCATTGTCCAAATTACTGACCTACAAGCCAAAGTAGTGCAACAATGGCAGGTCAATGCCGCCAACACCGCCATACAGTTGCCTACCACAGATTTACCCAACGGCATGTATTTTGTGCAGTATATTGCAGACCGACAAGTGCGCGCGGTGGCGCGTTTGGTGGTGCAACATTAATTTAATTGTTCCAAAAATAACTTGCCCAACACCTTTTGGTTACCGAAGGTGTTGGGCAATGGTGTGTTATATAGCAAGATTATTTTCCTTGTGGGTCATACACAATTCCGATAGCTTGCGAGTCTTTGAAATCTGATGATAAACGGACAATTTGGGTGCGTTTACCGTCATAAATGGCTAAGGCAGCCGTATTGGGTGGCGACTTGCCGAGGTCTTTGGCATATAGTACCAACAAATTAGTGCCGTTGGCATTGATGTGTGCTTTGGTACTTTTTCGGAGTTTGATAAGGCGATAATCCTCCAAAATGGTTTGCTCATTCAAAGCTAAAGAAAGTACATCACCGTCTTCTTGCTCTTCGTCCCACACATCAATAACAATATCCAAACTTTTTACTTTAATGGTAGATTTAGTTACGATATTGGTGTTGTTGAGCGACAAGGATTCGGGCGTTGGTGTGGGAGGCGGTGGAGGTGGTGGGGGCGGTGCGGCTGATTCCCAATGCAAATCCCATATACTCGCAGCCCCATCATAGCTACCCGCTACTAACGATGTGCCATTGTGGTTAAACGAAAAAGTACGCACAGGACGTTTGTGGTGAGGCATATCCAGTAGCATTTTTTGCGACAATACGTCCCAGATGCGAAAAGCGTTACCTGCGCTACCACTTGCTATCCAGCGGCTATCGGGCGAAAAAGCAATTTGGCTATAGGTGTTTTTGTCTCCTGCTCGGATACTGCCGTAGTTTTCCATGCTCGGATATTGCCAAATGTTGATAGTGCCATTCTGACACCAAACAGCCATTAATTTGCCATCGGGCGAAAAAACAATGTCGTTCACAAAATCATACACCCCACCTTGGTAGGTGATGGTGCGCTCCACTTGGTCGGTACTAAGGTTGAGTAAATGCACATCTTTGCCTGTGGCAAAAGCCAAATACTTTTGGTCGGGTGTGATTTGCGCGGAGGTGATATAGAATTTTGCGGTAAAAACCGTTTTAGGTTCGGGTTCGTTGAGCGATACTTTTTTGAGTTTGGCTCCGTTTCCGCCTAAGTAAATGCTCTGTTCGTCGGGTGAAAAACAAGCGAAAAACACATTTTTGAATATAGACGAACGCGGTGCTGCTGCCCAAGAATGCAACACATTGCCCGATGCCACGTCCCAGAGTTTCACCGTTCCGTCGGCGCTACAGGATAGGATTTGGTCGCCTTTTTTGTTAAACCGAATTTCGTTAATGGTGTCGGTGTGGGCAGTAAGCGTTTGCAGCGGGCGCGTCCCCACCACATCTTTGAGATGAATAAGGTGGTCGTGTCCGCCAGTAGCAACGAGCGTGTTTTGTGGATTATAGGTCACAAATTCTACGCCACCACGATGTGCCGAAAGGGTATTTTGCAAAGTAGCTTTTAGCGTTTCTTGCGCCCAAAGTGGTAGCGTTAGGAGGCTAAACAATAGCCCAATCATACTATTTGTTTGCATTGGATAGGATTTTTTAATGGAGAATTTTGCTATTAGACCATCAAACAAGTTTATTGTTTATTGACTATAACAAAAAGCGTGCTATCTATGGGGCAAAGATACGGCTATTTGTGGCAAAAATGGTTTTTTGTCAATAGATAAAATGATTTGCCGCCAAGGTACATGGGCGAAAACTACAAATTTAGTTCCAAAAGTTATTATTTTGGCAGAAAAACCCTAACTTTGCGGGCAATTGTTCAAAAAAATCAACCATGATACAACTAAAAAAAATACAACACCTACCTGAACCCACTTTTCGCGCCCTCGGCTGGGAGTGGCTCATCAATGCCGATAATTGGAACTATCTCACCTCCGAACTGCTCCCCATCACAGAAGCCGAAAGCGAGGAATTTTATGAAAACGCCAACTTGCTTTATAAGGTGATGACCAACGCCGCACAACACGTCATACAGCACAATTATTGGAAAGAGTTGGATATTCCTTATAATATGGTCGAGCTTATCAAATATACATGGAACGACCGCAAACGCCATATTCACCTCTACAGTCGCTTCGATATTGCTGGCGGAATCGATGGCTTACCGTCCAAACTATTGGAGTTTAACGCCGACACGCCCACTTCTGTTCCCGAAACTGCCGTTATACAGTGGGCGCAACTCAAAGCCAATCAGATAGCCGAAACACAACAATTCAATTTTTTGCATGAAGCCTTAGTGGCACAATTTGAGTTATTAATAAAAAACAATCCCGACCTCTCTCCTACCCTATTGTTGTCTTCTATGCGCGAATCGGCAGAAGACGATGCCAATGTTGATATTATTGCCGATGCTGCCACCACAGCAGGTTTTGAGGTAGAGTTTCGCTATGTGGACGAAGTTGTTTTTTCGCCCGAAGAAGGTATCTTTGTCGATTATGGTTGGGATAAGTTCAAACGTTTTTCTTTTTGGTTCAAATTGGTACCATGGGAATACATCGCCAACGACGAACCACGTTTGCTCGATATTTTGACACATATCATCTTGGGACGCAAAGCGGTGGTGCTTAATCCTCCATACAGTTTGCTGTTGCAGTCAAAAGGCTTGTTAAAATATGCTTGGGATACCCACAAATACCACGATTTACTGCTTGCCACTTCTTTTGAAGAGCCTTTGCGCTATGAAAAGTATGTCAAAAAAGTGCTTTTTGGCAGAGAGGGAGCAAATGTGAGTGTTTTTGACGAAGTTGGCAACCAAATTAGTACGCGCGACGGCGATTATTTGCGCTACAGAAGCATCTACCAAAGTTTTGCACAACTGGCTCGCGACACCGAAGGACGCTATTATCAAGCCGGTGTGTTTTATGTAGGTGAGGCTTGTGGTTTAGGGTTTAGGCGCGGCGGCATGATTATCGACAACGGCGCCAGTTTTGTAGGACATGTTGTTCAATAGTTTTTTATGAACCATAGTATCTTGTCACACACACAACAAATCGGCTATCTCCGAAAAGGGAGATAGCCGATTTGTTCTTTAGACAACTTACAGAAACGTCTTGTCAGCTATCGCCCAAACATAGCTCGCACCAACGGGTTTAGATATGACTAAACCGATAGCCGTTCTATGCAGTTTTGCAAGAAAGGGCTTTTTTTTGCATCAATATCATGTACAAAACAGCAAAAAATAGCCCTTTTGATTATTAATTTTAGAAAAATGAAAAAAAAATGAAAAAAAATGTTTTTCTTTGTAACGTTTTGCCACCCCAAACAGACAATATAGATAAAAGGCAGTAACACTGCTATTTTATTCACCCAAAACCACTTTTATGGAGCCACCAAATTATGCTGATAGTCTCTGCAAGCAATATTACAAACAAACATTCTTACTCAAAAACCGAATACTACGCAGATTCAAGGGAGCTTCTTTTAACGATAAAGATGCCGACGATGTATTCAACGACACTTGGCACGCTTGTTTCAAAAAGTCAGAAGAAGAACTACGAGCCATACAGAGTTTTTTAGCTTACTTCTCTAAAATTTTGCGCAACAAAGCCGCAGACAGGTTAGAGGCAAACATGAAATACTACAACCGAGAGAGAGAACAGATAGCACGGGAGCCAGAACATTTTGACGATATAGGAGAAAATGACAGTGATTCGAGCCGTAATAAAATAGACAACAATGCAATAGCCTTCGATTCTACTTGGGAATGTGAAGACTTTCTCAATTTACTTGCTTCTAAATTAAACGATAAAGAACTTAAATTACTTGAGTTACTAATCGATGGCTGCAAACGGGAAGAAATTGCTCAACAACTGTATCAAAATACCGATAAAATGACACGCGTAAGAGTCAAAACCCAAATATGCCGTTTGCGCCAAAAGATAAAATCTTTTAGAGGCGGTCTATTGTCCTAAAAACACCAACAAAACAAACACGACCCTCAACTCCGCTTGCTACTACCCACATTCCTACACTCCCACAGGCATAGCATAGCCTATCTAATATCTTATTTTTTTCACCCTAAAAATTAAACTGTATGCTGACAGATAAAGATTTTGACCTCGTCCAAAATTATTTGCACGACCAACTAAACCCCGCCGACCGACTTGCAGTAGAAGAACGTATGCGCAATGACCAAGTTTTCTGCAACGAACTGACCGAACAACGCCAACTATTACAAATAGGCATTGCCTTAGCCAGAAGGCAAATGCTCGAAAAAATCAACGATAGATTAGAACGCGAAAAAAAAGGCGAAAAAGTCTATGACACCACCGAATTGTTGCAAACTTTTATACCCGACCAAGACCGAGAACAAATCATCAATATTCAACGAAGCACACGAGGAAGTCTACCGCCCAACGGCGACTATTCTACAGGTATTCAACTATTGCACCCTACACCCGTACTTGACCTTAAGGGTGATGTCATACAAATAGTATTTGAATTAGCCGAGCCTTGCGAAGTAGATTTACTATTGATTGTTGTCAATAACAATAAAAAACCCCTAAAAGAGAAAATAATTCACAAGGGAGCTAAAAAATGGGAGATAACATTGGGAACTAAACAAAAATCTTTAGAACCCGGAGTCTATTATTGGGAAATTCAAGCCGACTTAAGTGATGTTGCACAAAGAACCAAATATGGCATTGTGCAAGGCAAAATATTTAAAGACCAACACCTACTACCCGACCGCTACCAAAAAACTCAATGACCCATGAAAGCAAAACCTGCCCATGCCAAAGGCTGACTATTGCGCCCAATCAAATCCAATTTGGCAAGATGTAGCGCTTTTGCAGCATCATTTTCCGACATTTTTAAGAAATGCTCAAACAACTGCGGGCTTAGTTCGCTACTTGCTATGTCCCGAACCCGAAACAAAGTGTAGACTACTCCACGAACACCTGCATACAAAAATCCGCGATTAATTGCCATTGCCCCTTCGCCCGACAATGTGCTACCTACACCTGTGTTGCAGCAACTCAACACCACCAAACGGCTCGACAAAGGCAGGGTATAAATATCGGCTAAAGTCAGTAAACTTGCTTCTGTGTCATTTTTAGATTCGGGAGACAAAACAATACCTATTTTTTCGGCATTATCCAAATCATCTTCGGTTGTATGCCCTGCAATGAGCAAATAATTGGCATTGGAAGCGGTTTGTTTAAAATTGTTCAAAGTTGCTTTTTCGTGCAAATATACACTATGCCGTTTGTTTCTCACCTCAAAAGCATGGCTACAGGCTTCTACTTCTATTTGACTGTAGGGCAACGACGCATAGTGGTTGTCACCATAACGAACACTGCGCTGTGAGTCCAACGGTGGAGTGTTATCCTTGTCCAAATACACAGGGGCATAACCAATAAAGTCTTGCAAAGTGGGTTTGTTGGACGACTGACTGCGGAGGCTGTCTAACCACAATGTAGCAGAATAATGATAATCAATTTGGTAGCGGCGTTCCAAATAAGGAAGCTGATGTGCGCTACTACTTTGGGTATCTTTGGTGAGCAAAGCCCCAAAAGACATGCCGTATAGCGCGCCATCGGGAATAATAACAAGGCGTTTCAAGCCGCGCCGACTCTTAATACAAGCCAAAACAGGCTCGACCACCGTTTGGTAACAAGCCCTTGCCGACCGAATGTAGTGGCGCAAACTGGCAGTGTAAGACTCCGCCAAGTTGTCCATGTATTGCTTCACCAAACCCGACAAATCGGCAGGTTTGGGTAGGCTATCTACATGAACACTGGTTTTGGTGACAACAAAATAGTAAATACTGTTTTCGCCTACAAAATAACTTATCAGTGCAGTGTCCTTGTGCAGTGCGCTTTGCAAATCGGCGAGGGTAGCTACTGACAAATTGTATCGAAAGTACCAATAATGATAGTGATTGCTGCGCAAATGCGCCTGCAAATCTGTTAATCCCCTCAAACAAGCTGCGTGCTGCCCTTGCCATTCGGTAATTTGGGCGGCATTGCGGTTTTTGGGCGGTTTGAGTTCCTCTTGTTGTAGTTGGTGTTTGAGCAGGTGTAGCTGTTCGTGCAACTGTTCTTCTTTTTGGCGCAAATCGGACGGCAACAAAACGGCAGCCATGCGCGCCTCTATGCTGCGACGTTGCTGAAGAAGCACCATTGCCTTGCTTTTTTCTGAAAAATAAAAGGCGTGTTGTAGGTGTTCGGGAGGGGAAGGGGGCATAGAAAAATGATTAGCTGTATTATTGTTTGTTAGAAGTTGAAGTTGCATAAAAACAGTTTCAATAGCTTTTTCGTATACTTTGTGGGAAGTGGCGGCTAAGTATAGTTTGCTTTTTTCTTCGCTATAAGAATCTCTCATTTTGTCAATGATTGCATCAAACAGCAAATAGTTTGTTATCGATGCCTCAATAAGAAAATGCCTATTGTTCGCCTTTTTTTGAACAGCCATAGCAGCATACACTTTTGCCAATTCTTCGATGGCAAGCGCGGCAGTTTTCAATGACAAACAATTATTTAAGTCAAACTTGTCTGCTTTTTGTGACCGACTAAACAAACATTTATAGGCTATTGTGAGTGTTTTTAGGGCTTGGGGGAAACGACCAATTTTGTAATAATAAGTACCTAAATCGACATCTGCACTTGCTGCAACAAAACTGCCCCCTGTATGTTTTTTGTGAATTGCAATAGCTTTTGTCAAGCAAACAAAGGAGCGTTCGTAATCTTCTTTATCCATATAGCAAACCCCTAAGCTGTGCCAATAAGTTGCGACATTCGTATTGTCTCCGTCCCAAACATTTTTGGCTTTTTCAATGGCTAATTGTAGGTAGTGAATGGCAGAATCGTGTTTTTTTAACCCAACATATGCATTACCTAAATTATGCAGACAAGCCAAATAATAAAAATGCGATGAACCAAAATAACTTGTTGCTGTAGCTAAACTTTCATCGAAGTAAGTAATGGCTAATTCGTACTGTAGTGTTTCTAAATAATAGGAAGCCAACTGAAACAGATAAAAGAAATGGTACAACGGTTTATCTGACGACTTTATAATGTCTATATAGGGAGAAGCCGCCGCAACGTCACCCAAACGAAAGCAGGCAGCTGCCATATTTATTGCAATATCTAAACAATAATGGTGGTGTTTATCATGGTGGACGAGGGCTTTGTCAAAAGCTGTTTGGTAATATTGTTGTGCTGTGGAGAATTTCTCCAACTGCATATAGACATGTCCTATTTGCAAGTAGTTGGCGTATAGAACATATTGCGCGCAGCCTGTTTGTTCTATGATTTCAGTAGAACGATTGGCACATTGAATAGCATTTTTGGTGTCTAAAATGTTGCAATATACGAGACTTTTATTGGTATAGTTGATTGCCAATGCTGTTTTTGCACCCAAACTATTGTGTTGTAACAATATAGCTTCTGCATAGTTAAAATGTTGTAAAGCTGCTGCATATTGTCCAAGTTGATTGTGGATAAGTGCAATATGAGCAGCCGCATTTGCCAACAAAATGCTGTCCGAATCTAAGTGTTTTGTTCTTAATGCTAATGCTTTTTGAGCCAAATTGAGCGCGGTAGGCAGTTGACTATCTAAACGAAAGCAAGCACTTTGGTTTAGGTAAATAGTGCTTAACAACAAGGCATTTTGCAACATTTTTTCTTGGTATATGAGCAAAGCTTGGTCAGCTATTGCTAAAGATGTGGTAGATTGACTAAGTCGACACAGCCCCTCACTCCATTTATTCAAGCAATTCACATAGCTATTCCAGTCTTCGGCAGCCTCAAAGATAGGCGCGCTCGCTGCTAACAAGGCTATTGAATCTGTATATCTACCCTCCTGTTGCCATTGTTCAGCTTGGGCAACATTTTGATGAGCTTGTTGTAGTAATTCTTCTTGTTTGTTCATGTAATTGACAGAAAAATAAAAAAAATGAGAAATTTTCGTAAAAAAGTAGTATATAATTCCAAAAGTAATTACCTTTGCAAAAATTTTTAAGCCATGTTTATTCAGTTTAGCGTCGAAAACTACCGTTCTTTTAAGGACACAGTTACCTTTAGTATGCTGGCGCACCCGCCCATCAAAGAACACGAAAACGAAACACACAGCCATGTGTTTTATGACCCCAGCAAAAAAATAAAATTGCTCAAAAGTAGCGCGATATATGGTGCTAATGGTAGCGGGAAAAGCAACTTGATTGCCGCCATGAGCTTCTTTAAAAAGTTTATTGTCACTTCGTTTACCGAACAACAAGTCGACGCACCCATCGAAGTCATTCCTTTTGCACTGTCTGCCGAAACACTTACACAAACTTCCAATTTTGAAATGGTTTTTTGTATAGACAATACCCGTTATAGGTACGGTTTTAAAGCCAATGCCCAAAAAGTACAAACAGAATGGCTGTTTGCACTCAAAAATGACAGCGCAGCCAAAGAAACCAAATTGTTTACACGCAACTTACAAAGCTTTTCTATCAACACCAAGCAGTTCAAAGAGGCAAAAGGCATAGCAGACAGAACCCGACCTAATGTGTTGTTTTTGTCTACCATCGCACAATTTAATGGAGCTATTGCTACCCAAATTGTGCAATGGTTCAAACACGATTTGGGCATTATTTTCCAATTAGATGATAGCATTTTGTTCTATACCATAGAAAAACTAAAAAACGATGCGACTTTTAAAACAAAAGTCATGCAATTTTTTAGTGCTATACAAATAGGTTTTGACGACATTGTGGTCACAGACAGGGAGCCAACAATGGACAACTATCTAAAAAACATCTTGAGCGTACCCTCACTAATTAATGAGCAATTACAAGTGGACGTAAGCAAAATAATGCAGGTCGCAGAAAATACCAAAGCGGTTCGTATCACCACTAAACACGCTATACATGATGCTATGGGCGAAATTGTTGAGTACAAAGACTTGCCTTTTGAATGGCAGTCGCGTGGCACGGAAAAATTGTTTGGCTTGTTGGGTCCCATCATAGACGCAATTGAAAATGGAAGAACCTTAGTCGTCGATGAATTTGACTCAAGGTTACATACCTTGCTAACTATCGAATTGATACAGTTTTTTCATACCAAAGGCAATAAAAAAGCACAACTTATTGTGGCATCGCACGACACCAATTTGTTGCGAAAAGAACTGTTTAGGAGAGACCAAATTTGGTTTGCCGAAAAAAAACCTACCCATGCCACAGATTTGTATTCCTTAGTAGAATATAAAATTGACCAAGCCAAAATAAGAAACGATGCATCTTTCGAAAAAGACTATTTAGCAGGCAAATATGGAGCTATCCCTTTTTTAGGAAACATTCAACAATTCAAAAAAGACTTTTTAGATGAACAAAACTAAGCCACTCCACAGCAACATGAAGCCTCACGGGGGCAAACTTTCGCGACCCGCCAATAACAGAACCGAACGACAAGTGGAAGAAGAAAAACCGCTGATGTTGTTTAGTTGTAAAGACTTTCAGTACAACGTTCAAATACCTCCTGGACAAAGTTATGACGACTGGGAACAAAAAAGGCGATTGGCGACAGCACTAAACAAGTTTACAGCCATTTGCAACCTAAACAGAATGGAGGCAGAACAACAAAAGCTAATCAAGGTGTATGGCAAGTTTCCACCAAAATCAGCTTTTCAAAACCCTTTCCCCGACCAAGATTTAGAGTGGGCGGTTGTCATGAAAATTGGCGGACAAAAAGGAAGAATTGCGGGACACCTCATTGGACATGTCTTTTATGTAGTGTTTCTTGATGCAGACCACAAATTTTACCTGTCCGAAAAGAAAAATACTTAAGCCAATAAACAAGCCTTATAGCCATCAATTGCCCAATGTATGATTACTTATTCCTTTGGGAACGATAGCTATTAGCGAGCTTTTCTCCGTAGCGGCGGGTTTGAACCCGCCGCTACGGCTGTTAACTATTGGCATGCAACAACAAAGCCGTTTCAATACCTTTTTCATACACCGTTTTGACCTGCCCTGCCAAGTGCAACTTACTACCCTCCGACCGAAACGATTGCCTCATGCGGTCTATCAATTCGTCGGTGCGCAAATAGTGGGCAAGTGCCGACTGTAGGTGCGCGATTTGTTGGTCTTTTTGATAGAGGGTGAGTAAAAAACGAGCTTTGGCAGACAAGGCTTCTAACAAATAACTATTGTCGACAGAAGGAGGCAGCGTGGGGGCTATCAAACTTGACTCTGTATTGCCACATTGCAAAATTTGAAGAGCTTGTTGGCAGTAAGCAATAACTTGGTCGTAGTTTTGTAGTTTTTCGTAGCAATTTGCTATATTTATACAACTTTGCGCTGCTTTTACATTGTGTTCATGCACCGACAAGTGATAAGCCAACAACTTTTGATGCCCGCCAATAGCCCATTCATACTTCCCCCAAAAGAAATAACAAGAAGCAATTGTTTGGTAAACGTTGGCTAACATATTTTTGTAAGTACTGATTTCGCTTCGATGCAAAACCGCCCAACTTATTGCCCGCTTGGCATAGTATATCGCCTTAGCATATTGTTTTTTGTGGTGAAAAATGCTTGCCAAATTTCCCCAAACATACATTATATAAATAGGTTTTTGGGCAACTTGCCGCAGTTGTTTGAAACAAGACAAAGCCTTGTCCAAATCTCCCAAATGAAGGTAGCTACTACCCATTGTGTTGAATATCGGTGCGTAATTGGGGTGCATTGCTACTTGCAAAAAATCTTTCAAAGCCTGCAAAGCCCGCTTACTATAGGACAAAGCTGTTACGTAATCACCTTTTTGATTCAAAAAAACGGCATATCCATTAAGCATAGTGGCTACATGGTCAGCACTATAAAAGTGTTGACTTATTAATTCGTCTACTTTTTGGTAATAGCGGCTTGCTTTTTCAAACAAACCTTGTTTAAAGTTCAAATTACCTAACTCGTAATACACAACTAAGCGATTGTAGGTAGAAAGTTGGGGTACTAACAAGGCTTTTTCGTAGTAGATTGCCGCAGTAGCATAATCACCCAAATTTACTGCCGCATTTCCCACACTTTGATAGGCAAGAATAGCATCTCCTTTTAAAGGAAAATTGGAGGGTAGTTCATAAATCTTGACTGCCTGCTTGGCATATTTGCACAAAAGCCTAAATTGGTGTTGCTTCTGGTAATAAGTTGCAACATTAAGGTACAATGCTCCCAGTAAAGTGCTAGCTTCTCCCAAATAATGCCGAGCATAGCCAATAGCCTTGCGCAAAACTTGTCGATTTAACGCTTCTTGCAAACTATCGTGGTAGTTGAATGACAAATGAATCAGACTACGCACATACAAATCGTGTATGCCTTGTTTTTTGTAGTAGGCAGCCACTATCTTAAAGTGCAAAATAGCGGCTGTGTAGTCGCGTTTTGCCTCATATTCTTGGGCAGTTGCGTAAAGTGCTGCCGCTTCGGTTTGGTCTTGGGGAAATTGAGGGAACATTGTCAAACATTGAAAATATACTTGCCTATTACTAAACTGCAAAGTTACCATATTTTGCGCAAAAAAAGTGCATCGATTGTCCAAATCGATGCACTTTTTGTTGTTTGCTTGCTGTTGTGTAGACTTGAATGCTATTTTTTGAAAAAAACTGCAAAAAAACGCTCCAATGCTGTAACGTTTTGCTATTGAATACAGACAAAAAGGTAAAAGCACGGCAAAGACAGTTGCGGCGTGTGGCTTGCATAATGCGTAAAACAATGTTTTTTCAGAAAAACACAAAAAAAACGCTCCAATGCTGTAACGTTTTGCTATTGAATACAGACAAAAAGGTAAAAGGGTTGGAATAATGGTAGTTTAATCAGGGAGTAAATAGCAGCAATGTGACATTCTTCTATTTTGTACAAAAAATAGAAAAGTTTGGAGTTTTTTTTACCCTAAAGAATGTTTAAACCTAGCCTAACTTTGCTGCAAAATACAAGTACGTCCCAATTCCCCACCAAAAATCCCGCTCTACCTTCGAACAAGTGGAATGGGACTTGGAAAACAAAGCAAATTGGGTAAAATTTGGATAGTTTGTGGCATTATGGCTCAAGTGCTGCTATATGTTCGTCGGTGATTCGGAAAGCTATGTTCGGAATAAGGTTCAAATAGTTATTAACACAGTCTCCGTTGGCTGTATGTCCTGCTATTTGTTTCACCAAAAGTCCTTGATTAGCATATTGTTGTCCATTGTTGTGGACAGCCATGACCATAAAAGGCAGGTAGATGAGCAAATTTGGCGAAATTGTTTTACCTACGCGCACAATATAGTAAAAATTCTCTTGTTCATTGCCAAAACTAGCATACAAGTGTTCGCCTTTATGTTCGGCGATACCCTCGTAACTCTCTACTCCAATTTGTATGTGGCATTGTCCGTTACTTTCGATGGTCAGTTGCCCACTACGGTATTCATTTCATTCTCCTACCTTATTTATGTTCACCCAACAAACGGTATAGACACCCGCATAGCGTTCAGGAATAACAGGATTAATGACTGTTTCCGCCAATTGATAGGCTCGAAAATAGTGATAATTGACATTTGTATCGTCTTTGGGCGGTGCTTCTTTGTATAAACAATAATAGGCAAGATGGTCGACGCTTGGAAGCATATCTTGAGACACTTGTCGCTTAAAAATGTTTTCAACTGTTCGATAGTTTAAATCACAAAACATGCCAATTCGTTCATAATCAGCGCGCTGTAGGTCATGTATGTCAATAGCCAAGTGTGTACAAATCGTTTGCTTTATTTGTTGAAGGCTTTGGTAATCTCTTTCGGTCATATAGCAGATAGTTTTTTTGGAGTGCAAAGGTAGTGTTTTTTTGCAATTGTGTGTTATATCATAGATGTCGAAACACTATTTTTTTTGTACAAAAAATGTATAGGTTTTGTATTTTTTTTGTACAAGCAAATAGTCAAGTCTGCCATAACTTTGCCGCAAAATACAAATATGCCCCAATTCGCCACCCAAAAATCCCGCTCTACCTTCTCAAAGGCGGAGCGGGACATAGAAAACAAGGAAAAGAAATCAAAAACATTACATTATGGCACGATACGGGTTGCCACATCGCTCCAGTCGCTTTCGGTGTTGTTGGGCCCGTAGGCTTTGACACGTACCCAAACCGTTTGACCGCGTTCAAAAGCGATTTTGTTGTTGCGAGACGAGGTGATAATCAACATAGATTGCTTTGCCCATTCGGCGGGAGGTGCACTACCATACGCCCAAATCAAACCATAATTGCGGGCTTTGTCCACAGAATCGAAAATAACCGACAACATGCCCGATGTTTTGAGAACTTCCTGCAAACGCAAGTTGTTGGGTACGCCCAAAGAAGTTGTAATGGTGTTTTCGGCACGCAAATCAAAACCACAACCGCTTATCAAAGCCGCACTTTGTTGCTGGTTCGCTACAATTTCTATGTATGAACCAGCCGATTTGAGCAATGCGTTCAACTTGTCGCGACTATTTTTGCTTTTTTGTTGCAAAGACTTCAGTTCGCTCTCCAATGCGTCTTCCTGTTGCAACAAAGCATCGAGATTTTCTGCCTCTGCCCGAATTTCTTCGGCAGTAGGGTTAATGTTGGTGAGTGATGCTGAATTGTTTTCTATCCCTGTCGCTACTTTAAAGGCTTTTTTCACCAATTCGGCAGCCGACAAAAGGGCTAAATTCAATAAAATTAAAAACTTTTGCATAATGACACAAAATTTTTAAGGTGAACAGATATGAATATTTAGGTTTTTGACAAAAAATTGTAATAAGGTTTACTTAGAATGCACTGTAACAAAATTAGAATGCACTGTAACAAAATTAGAATGCACTGTAACAAAATTAGAATGCACTGTAACAAAATTAGAATGCACTGTAGCAAAATTAGAATGCACTGTAGCAAAATTAGAATGCACTGTAGCAAAATTAGAATGCACTGTAGCAAAATTAGAATGCACTGTA
>JAEUUX010000244.1 GCA_016787295.1 Chitinophagales bacterium | reverse complement strand
GATAGGTTCGTGATATTGGTCGTATTGTCACGTGTCCATGCGAAAGTTGTGCCTGTTAAACTATTTGAAGTTGTCAAGGCTATGGTCGTAATCGCTACATCGGAACATACGGTTTGTGAAGCTGGTGTTGCTACGCCCACTGGCTCGGGATTAACGGTTACAGTAGCTGTAAAGTCGTTGCCCACACAACCATCTGTACTTGTTGGGGTGATGGTGTAAGTTGTGGTTTGGCTGCTGCCTGTCACATTGTTTGGTGTGCCGCTGATGTCGCCACTGCCGCTACCTGATAGGTTCGTGATATTGGTCGTATTGTCGCGTGTCCATGCGAAAGTTGTGCCTGTTAAACTATTTGAAGTTGTCAAGGCTATGGTCGTAATCGCTACATCGGAACATACCGTTTGTGAAGCTGGTGTTGCTACGCCAACGGGTTCGGGATTAACGGTAACTGTGGCGGTAAAGTCATTGCCCACACAACCACCATTCGTTGGCGTGATGGTGTAAGTCGTGGTTTGGCTGCTGCCTGTCACATTGTTTGGTGTGCCGCTGATGTCGCCACTGCCGCTACCTGATAGGTTCGTGATATTGGTCGTATTGTCGCGTGTCCATGCGAAAGTTGTGCCTGTCAAGCTGTTGCTTGTGCTTAATGCTATAGTTGTAATCGCTACATCGGAACATACGGTTTGTGAAGCTGGTGTTGCTACGCCAACGGGTTCGGGATTAACAGTTACAGTGGCTGTAAAGTCGTTGCCCACACAACCACCATTCGTTGGGGTGATGGTGTAAGTCGTGGTTTGGCTGCTACCTGTCACGTTGTTTGGTGTGCCGCTGATGTCGCCACTGCCACTAGCCGATAGGTTCGTGATATTGGTCGTATTGTCACGTGTCCATGCGAAAGTTGTGCCTGTTAAACTATTTGAAGTTGTCAAGGCTATGGTCGTAATCGCTACATCGGAACATACGGTTTGTGAAGCTGGTGTTGCTACGCCAACGGGTTCGGGATTAACGGTGATTGTAACAGTAAACGGATCTCCGGTACACGAAGCATCACTTACTGGCACGATAGTATATATGACGTTAACGGGAGCGCCTGTTGTATTTGTCCAAGCATCGTTACTAATTTCAGCATTAGTAAAATTAGTGCCTGTGACAGGACTACCTGCACTTGCTGTTAAGCCATTTGCATTAATAGAAGTTATATTATACCCACTAATAGGTACACTATTTGTTGCGCTATTAAGCGTTACACCATTTACCACATCAGAACATATTGTTGCAGTTTGATTGCTAACAATAGGTCTTGGATTGACCGTAATGGTAGCTGAAGTGGCAGGGTTACAATTGCTACTACCCACACAAGTATAAGTAGCTCTATAGTACATGACTATATCTTCGGCGGGAGCATTATAGGTACTTGTATTGGCTCCACTAATATCAGTCCAACCACCTGTGCCTGTGGTAGATGATTGCCATTGAATAGTACAAGTTCCTGCTCCACCTGAAGTAGTCACAGTAAGATCGGTTAAAGAGCATACGGTTAGTGGGCTTGTAACTGTTATTACTGGATCAGGAACAACAATTACTTCGGTAACTGGCGATGCGTAGGGGTCGTCGCAGCCATTACCTGTACAGAAATACTGTGCGCGATAGTAGGTAGTAACCGTTAGGGGGGGTGTAGTAAACACATTTGTAGGGCTTTCTGTAAGGGTCGTGGCAGTCCAAGGACCTGTCGCGGAACTACTTTGCTCCCACAACACTGTACAATCCGTTCCTCCACTTAATGTAGCTGTAAGTACAGCTGTCCCTCCCGTACAAATTGTAGTTGTACTTTGAGCTTGTGTGTTCTGCATACAACACCAAGATACCAATACAGTAATAATACTTAGGTAAACGTGTTTCATATTAACTTCTTTTAATAGCTCTTATTTTGTTAAATAGGAGTAGAGTGGTAATATAATAAAAGGATATGGTTATTTTATCTTTGCTTATTTTTACGGACCTGCTTGCACATTGATGGCAATTGTTCCTTGTGATGTGACAGTAACTACTATGCAATTAGTGGTAAGCGTATTACATCCATTAGCCGTTGTTGTTATGATACATTGATAGGCTATACTTCCTACACTAGTGGTAGGTGGTGTATATGTAGCACTATTGGTACCTATTATATTGGTGAATGGTCCGCTACAAGTTGAGGCTGATTGCCATTGGTAGTTGTATGTTCCTGAACCGCCTGTAGCTGTAACGCTTAGTGTGGCTGTTCCATTAATACAAAGGGCTTGGTTATTGGTTTGAGCAGATATGGATAGTTGTGGTACGATTGTCCACTGGGCGAGCGTAGCAAAGGTTTCTGCTACTCCATCGCAACTATTGCCTGTACAATTTCGTCGTCCTTGTATTAGGATTGTCTGTCCTGCTGTTAGGGCTGTTATGTTTGAACCTGGCGTGTATGTAGTCCATGTTGTTCCGCTATCAGTTGAATATTGGTATTCGTCTGTACAACCTGTCCCTTGACTTCCAGCATTAAAAGTAGCAGCTACTGTACTTCCCACACATACATTGGAGTTGTTGGTAGGTGTGGCTGTATTGAGGGTAGGTGCTATGGGGTCTGCTACGACGGTCCATGTATATTGGGTAGTAGGTGAAATATTGCAACCCGAGCCTGTTGGATTTGTTCTTATCCAGATGCTATAACTGCCTGCTGTACTTGTATTGATAGTGGGTAGTGTAGTACTAAAACCAGATGAACTACTAACTATACTATATTCAAATACTTGTGAGCCAGCTCCTCCTGTACCTAATACTGGATTGGTGAGCGTCAGGGCTGTACCTACGCAAACGGTAGTAGCGGCGGGAGACATGGTAGCTGTTGGGGCAGTAGCTTCTGCTACTACTGTAATGGATAAAACAGCAGAAGTGACTGTTGCACAATTATCGCCTGTTGCTCCAACAATACATCTATAGTAGTATATTCCTGCGGGTGTTGTACCATTGGTGGTTGAGGCTAATAGATTGGCAGTTGTTGCACCTGTATAACTGATACCTGTGGGAGTGCCATTAACTACGTTTGCCCACCCTCCTACTCCATCGGCTGAGTATTGCCATTGATATGTTTGTACGGTGGCTCCTGTTCCGTCTGTTCCGCCTGCGGCAGTTACGGACACTGTTCCATTACCACCTGGACAAATAGGATTTGGTGGTTGTGAAGTGCCTGTTATGGTGGGGTCTGCTATAACTGTCCATTGAGCGATAGTTTGCCATGCTGTAGGTTGGTCACAACCTGATAAACAGTTATTGCGTCGTACTTGAATAGCATCGTAACCACCTAAATTGGCAGTTAAAGTTGGGATTGTAGTAGATACAGTAGAATAACTTAACCCACCGTCTTGTGTATACCTATATTCTAGTGTACAGCCAATGCCTGCATTACCACCTGTTGGTGTGCCAATTGTTAGGGTTGAGCCTTCACAAACAGAAGTAGCATTGGGTGTTTTGGTAGCAGTAGTAGGCGAGGTTGGATCTGCCACAATAGTTAAAGTGGCTACGGTTGAGGTGGCATTACAACCACTTGTTGCAGGAGTGTTGGGTGTTAGGACACATTGGTAGTATGCGTTTCCTGTGGGTGAAGTATTAGTTGTGGCGATATTTAAGGTAGCGGTTGTTGCATTGGTGTAGGTGTAGCCAGTGGGCGTTCCGTTGGTAACATTTGCCCAGCCGCTTATTCCGTCGGCAGAATACTGCCATTGATAGGAGAAAGTACCAGTACCACCCGAAGCAGTTGTACTGATAGTAGTTGAACCACCTATGCAAATATTGGCATTGGTGAGCGTAGGTGTGGTTAAGGCGGGATCTGCTATTATGAGAACTGCTGCGGTATTGGTGGTCAGTGGGTCGCAACCCGTACCCGTTTGGCTAATAACACAGTAATAGTATAGTGTTCCTACTGTATTTGTTGGTGGAGTATATGTAGCTGTTTGTGCGCCATTGGCACTACCCAAGTTGGTGCCGCCGCTATTGCTATTGATAGTGTTGGAATACCATTGATAAGTAAATGTTCCTGAACCTCCTGTGGCTGCGGTAGTGAGATTGGTAGGTGTGCCACCAACACATAAGGTTTGTGTGGTTAGGGGTTGTGTGGTAATGGTTGGATCCGCTACTACATTGACTTGAATGGTATTAGCCACATTATTATTGCCACACATATCGGTTGCTCGGCGGCGGTAGATATAAGTACCTGTGGTTAATGCTGTGGGGTCATAAGTTGCTCCTGTTGCCCCACCTATGTTGCTGTATGCTCCGGCATTCACGCTAAGTTCCCATTGGTAGGCAAAACTGCCTCCGTTGAGGTAGCCTACTGTTCCGCCACTTGCACTACTGCCATTAGTAAATACACCTGGATCTCCTCCTGTACAGATAGTTACACCGTTGGTTATACCTGCAATAGTGCCACCATTGACGGCTGGCGTTATGTTTACAAAATCTATGTCTATGTAAGCATCTCCGCTTCCTTCAGAAAGTAAAATTTCCACTCTTGAGGCAGCATTTAGAACACCTGTCCATTTTGTCCCTAAACCTATGTTACAACAAGTCGCAGTATAGGTATTATCTACTGTTCCATTACCATCGTAATCTATGTTTATGGTATAACCGTCATCATGTCCTACCAAATTAATATTGTATACACCGCAAGGAAATCCTTGTCGTCTGGCTCTCATGCTCCAGTTGTCATTACCCGGATTACAACCAACATAACCACTTAAGACACTTGGATTGGTGGTAGCTCCCATGCCAAATGCTCCTAAGTTAAATTCTGAAGTGGTAGTATTAGTGGCATAGCCATAATAGGTATTGAAATTGCTACCTGCATAATTATAGATATTCCATTGATTAGTACCATATACAGTAGGGTCGCCTGTGGAAGTAAATGTAAGGGCTTGTTGTGACCCTCCAGAGCCTTCAGAATGGCGCACTTCTATGGTAGAGGTTCCATCTAAATAACCACACCAAAAATTATTGTGTGCATCGCAACAACCTATATGTTCAAAGACTTGGCTACCATTAATGTATACTCTAATATCATCATCATGAGTAGGAATACTTAAAGCATAATTACCTGCTGGAAAACCTTGTCTTTTGTATACTACAGCATGATTGTCTATGCCCACTGTACAACCTGTGTAGCCTGATGCGCTCGAAGGAGTGCCTGTTGTTGTCCACCTTGTTCCTGAATCATAGCTCAAAGCAGTTTCAGTATAAGTCCCTGCATAGCGTCCAGTTAGGTTCAAACCAGCTCCATTGTAAGCATATACATTCCATTGATTACTACCAAAAACTGCGGGATTGCCTAATGGAGTACAACAAGATACATTGATAACAGGACCTGCTCCTACTATAGAAATATCTGAAACAAACTGTACGGTTAAAGCACCTGTAGCATCAGTAGAGGCGAGAGTTGGGATAGCGGTATTCATGTAATAAGTACCTAAAATTGTTCCGCCCGTACCCACACCATTATATACTCTTACATAATCGCAACAAGATTCGCCCGATGTAGTTCCTGATATATTGATAAAATTGCTTCCTGTGGGATAAAGCACTGTATATCCATTGGCATTGTCTGAATAATTTCCTGTTGCTCCATGTTCATACAAAGTTGTACTACAATAAGTGTAGGAATTATTTCCTGAAAAAGGAATAGTTGGCAAACTAATCAACTGAATAGTAACTGTTGTACAAGTTGTATTTGTTATACAGTTATACTGATTCATTTTAGCGTATAAATTGCCGCCAGGAGATGTAAATTGCACTGAAGCAGCAGTACCTGTACAAGCTGGACCATTATCATCATTATAGGCGATATATGCACAAGCTGTTGTATAGATGGATAGTTGTGTATCATAGCCAGCACCACAAGTAGATACTCTATATACAGCACCTGCTACAGTATTAAATATAGTAGAACGCTCACCACCATATTGACAAGTAGTGATAGTACCACTTTGCCCAACTGTCCAACCTGCTACATTAATACTACCATAGTCAGTCCCTGCACAAGTACATTGTGCAAAGATATTGTTGGAATAGAAAAAAAGAGATATCACCACAAAAAGTAATATGGTATACTTAAAAAGCATTAATTTTTTCATAACGAATGATTTTGAAGGGAAGTAATTGTTATTCCACTATTTCATACCATTCTGGGTGGTTTTTAATAAAAGTTTGCTTTTCTGGCGAGGCTTTTTGCAACTGATTTTTTGTCAATTGGTGTTTCATCAGTTGACCAGATTGCTTTACATCGGTATTAGTTATCAACTCTTGCTCTTTATTGGGAGAAGTAGTACCTATATTTACCACCTTGTATTTATCAGGATTGCTAAGAATCTGTTTTTGCTTATCAATTGGCATTGCAGCTAATTCTTTTTCATCGATAAGTTTTATTTGTGCTTCCTGTTGTTGCAAGTTTAGGTATTGTTGTTGATGAGTTTTTACCCAAACATCTTTGTCTTGGTTATAGGCATTTATGTCTTTATCAGGATTTCCTGTGTCTTGATAAGTAGGAAAATCAGGAGGCAAAGCTGTGTTTTGCGCCACAACATTATTTCCAATAATGCTTATAATACCTAATAAGAAAAAGAATACTTGTTTCATAGTTGGTTAATTTTTTGTGCCAATTAGTTGCCTGGCTGAACCGTAACAGAAATTGTTCCTTGTGGTGTAACTGTCACCAATACGCAGTTCGTTATTTGTGTATCACAGCCCGAACCGCTTATGGTTATTACACATTGATAGGCAGTTGTGCCTGCGGTGGCGGTTGGAGGTACATAAGTATTGGTATTAGCTCCTGTTATATTGCTAAAGGTACTGTTACAATCAGTAGCGGACTGCCATTGATAAGTTGTTGTTCCTGTTCCGCCTGTAACGCTGGTTGTCAAATTGGTGCTTGCATTGAGACAAACCGTTTGTCCAAGTGGTTGTACAGTAATGGTCGGGTCTGCTACCACGTCTACTGTGGTGGTAGCTGTTGAAGAACAACCTGCGGCCGTTACGGTAACGGTATATACACCTGCTCCTGTCAAGGGAATGTTGGTAATGGTTGGATTTTGAGTAGCACTACTAAAGGTATTTGGTCCTGTCCAACTGTAACTTGTTCCTCCACTTGACGTTAGATTAACTGTTCCTCCTACACATACAGGACTGTCGTTGCTGGCTGTGGCAGTAGGAATTGGATTTACAGTAATGACCACAGTCGAGGTCGCAGCACTACAAGGTCCTGCTCCGTCGGGGTCATTAGTCGTCAATGTCAAGGTAACAGTTCCTGATGTAATGCTTGGCGTATAGGTAGAAGTCAAAGAATTGACATCGGAGAATGTGCCGCTTGGCGCACTCCATGTTGCACTTGTTGCACTGCCACCTATACTGCCTGCCAAAGTTACGGTACCGCCTGCACAAACGGTTTGGACAGAACCTGCATTTGCGGTAGCAGCAGGATTAATGACAAAGGTTGTTGCTGTACGACAACTTGGTGCAGAAGAACATGCTGCGTAGTAGGTGTATGTTCCGGGTGTATTGGTATTGGGCAAACCTGAACCACTTACACCTACAGGATTAAACGGACTGCCTGTGCCAATAGGACTTCCGCCCGAAGCAGCAGTATACCATTGTATTTGTCCCGAACTTTGAAGCATAATTTGTCCACCTACGGGTGGAGTAATAGTCCAAGTGAAATTACCACTATATGTACCGCTACTTGCTGCCCATGTAGTAGAGATAAGTGTATAGGTTACGCCCGCAGTAAGAGGCATAGCACCAGAACCGCCTGTGCCACCCAATTTGGGTTCGCTGGCGCTTGAGCCGCTATCATCATCTCCACGCACCCAAGTTCCTGCTCCTGGACAAGTTCCCGGAACAAAAGCCCCTGTTACGATATAACCCATGCCATCAAAATTTGAGTCGTTATTCATCTCAAAAACATAGTTACCTGTTGTGCTTACTTGGAAAGAGGTGGCTACATAATTACGGGTAATGGAAGCGTCAAATGAACAAGTATTTGTATTTATTATATTTGAAGTAATTCGTTTGGCTGTGGGATCGGTGGCAGCATTCCATGTGCCTGTTATAGTTGTTCCTGCGTTGGCGAAAGATGGTGGGCAAGTAGTAGATGAGCTAATTGTACCACTACCTCCTTGACAGATAGTTACACCTGTGGTAGTTGGTACTGCGTTGACTGTAATATCCACAGTGGAAATAACTCCTGTACAAGGTCCTGCTCCGTCGGGGTCATTAGTCGTCAATGTCAAGGTAACAGTTCCTGATGTAATACTTGGCGTATAGGTAGAAGTCAAAGAATTGACATCGGAGAATGTGCCGCTTGGTGCGCTCCATGTTGCACTTGTTGCACTACCGCCTATACTGCCTGCCAAAGTTACGGTACTACCCGCACACACACTTTGGGCGGTGCCTGCGTTAGCTGTGGCAGCAGGATTAATAACAAAAGTTGTTGCTGTACGACAACTTGGTGCAGAAGAACATGCTGCGTAGTAGGTGTATGTTCCGGGTGTATTGGTATTGGGCAAACCTGAACCACTTACACCTACAGGATTAAACGGACTGCCTGTGCCAATAGGGCTTCCGCCCGAAGCAGCAGTATACCATTGTATTACATCGGTAACAATGCCTGCTCCCGCTGGTCCTGTAACATTCCAAGTAAAGGGTGCGGTTACTCCTCCTGTTGAGCCATAAGTAGTGGAGACTAACATATAGCTAACGCCCGCTGTAAGGGTGAGAACTCCTGCTCCACCATCGGCGGCGTTACCCATGCGTGGTTCGTCACCCGAAGGACTACTGTCAGAGTCATTGCGATACCACGTTCCTGTTCCGCCTGTACCGGGACACTGTCCGGGTGTAAAGTCTGCGGATACGATATATCCTTCTCCGTCATACGAAGCATTGTTTGCCATTTCAAAAATATAGTTACCTGTCACGGTTACTTGGAAAGGCATAGTTACATAGTTTCGTACTGCTCCGGGAGAAAGAAAAGCGCAAGCACCAGAATTAGTGCCTAATACGGGTCGGTCTGCTACAGGATCAGTAGCGGCGTTCCATGCTCCATTGAGAGTCATGCTTGCAGCTCCACCACAAGTAGAAGTTGCTGCAATTGTGCCACTTCCACCTTGACAAATGGTAGTACCTGTAGTTGTTGGTGGTGTAGATACGACGATCGTAAGCGATGCGGTCGAACAACAGACATTGGTAGAGGTAGATAAGGTTACTGGATTAGGAGCTGCACTACCAAAGTTAACGGCTCCGTTACCATAGTTTCCATCGCCACTTGCAGCAGGGCTTAGGAATTGGTTACTCAAGGTGGTGGAAGCGCAACAGCCTGGGTCATTGACTACCATTGCAAATACGCGAATGTTGCCTGTCGGACTGCCTAATGCGGTACGATTAATGGCAAATTCAAAACCTTTGGTATAGTCAGTAGCACTTGTATTAGCAGTAAATGCTAATCCTGTTGAGCCTGCTGTTCCAAGGAAAGTATTGGTATTGGCTTGCATATTATATAAGTCAAAATATACTTGACCCGAGGCTTGGTTAATACCCACTACATAATCAGGAGCAAAACCAGAATCGAAAACAATACCGTTATTAAGATTTTGGACAGAATAATAAGGGGATCCACTTCTATTAGTCCAAGTACTTAGGTCGTTGTATCCACCTGCTTGGCTATCGATAAATAACAATACTTTGTTGCCTGAATTATTATCTACATTGCCTGCTATACCAAAATTAAATTGGGTGCTATTGCTTGCTAAATATAAGGCATTAATACGGTTGTTAGCAAAACCTGATGCGGGACCGCCTGCTGAAGTACTGTAAGCTGTTCCCCAAGTGGTTTCGGTTAAATTGCCATCAAAAATAACATCGTTGCAAACCTGTACCGATACACTTTGTCCGTTGGTAAGCGAACTTGTTGTAAAGGTATTGGTGGTACCATAAGTGCCTTGTGGCGTTCCAGCAACGGAGAATTGATAGTGTGTGCCGCCGCCCGCGGTGAATGTGATGGACTCGCCTACGCAAATGGAGTTATCTGCATCGGACGAAGTAATAGTGGCTGATGGGATTGGTTTAATGACGACTGTTGTTGTGGTGGTGACAACAGGGCATCCTCCACTTGCAGCTATAGTATACGTAACAGTATATGTACCGACGGTGCTACTTGCGGGAGTAATGACTCCTGTTGAACTATTGATGCTCAAACCTGCAGGCGAGGCTGAATAGGTGCCGCCTGTTGTGCCTGTGACAGTTGGACTAATAGTGCTACCATTGACACAAACCGGTGAGCTTGTATAGGTCACAGTAGCGGCAGGTAGGGCATTGACTGTTATATTATAGGTAACTGGAGTACCTGTACAACCATTGGCTTTGGGAGTAATGCTAATGGTGGCAGAACCTGCTATGGGTGTAAAAACTGGAATGCTTGTGACGTTGGTTTGGTTGGCAAGACCAATAGCTGCACCACCTGTTACGTCAAAGACTACGCCCACAGGGGTTCCTGTTAAACTGATAGCAGTGGTTGCTACGCCTGCGCAATAAGTTTGGTTGCTTGGTGCTGTGGCTGTTGGTGTTGGGTTGACGGTAAGGGTGAAAGCTGTGCTTGTGCTTACACAACCATTGGCGTTTTTGACCGTAATATTGCCTGTATATGTTCCTGCTGCTGTGCTGGCAGGAACCGTAATGGTAATGGGACTTGCAGGCAATGTTGCATCAGTGACTGTTGCAAAACTATTAGCGGGCGAGGCATTCCAAGTTATACTATAGGTTGTGGGAGAGTTGGTGGTGGCGCTGTATGCCAAGGTAGTTGTTTGACTACTTGAGCTAAAACATACAGCAGTAGCACTTGCAGCAGTGGTGATAGTTGGTAATGGGTTGACAACTACTGTGGTAGTAGCCGTACTGCTACAGCCCGCGCCATCAGTGACCGTAACGGTATATGTTCCAGTCATAGCGGTTGTAGCGTTGGGTATGGAGGGATTTTGGGCGCTAAGGAATACACTTAAATCATCTATACCCAAAGCATGGTCATTGCCTACTTCATTGTAATCTATCCAACGTATCCAAAAACTTCCGCCTGCGGGTATGTTTATACCTGTCAAAGCATAAGTGATGGTTGTTCTATTAGCAGGTAAATTACCGTCCAAAGCTGTTGCTGTAGCAGAAGCAATGGGACCAGTGAATCTCAATGCAGATACGGCAGTCCATGTACCTGTACTTAAGTTCGTAGTGGCATCGGTAGAATATTCTACATCTAAATATTGTGGTGTGGTGTTACCATTATCGCGCCATTGCTCGCCTGTATAGGTAATAGTAGCTGCATTGAGCGGGAAGCTATTGGTATTGGTGATTTTCACACCATATCTAAAGGCTGTATTAGTAGCTGCTGTGCCTGTATTGCCTGTAATCGTGTTGGTGGCGAGAGAGCCAAGTGTTCTATCTGCTCCGCCTGATGCTCCAAAGTTGTAATAAGATCCCCCTGTACCGGTTCCTGTACCTGCGGTAAAGGTGCCAGCAGCGCCAGCGGTAAAGTTGGCTGTACCTGTACCTTTTTCGGCATACCAACCTGCGAGGGTGCTGTTATCCGTCCAAGTGACATTGGTTGTACCGAAACTATTGAAATTTTGGGTATAACTAATACTGTTAAGACTATAGCTACTTGGTCCTGACCAACTATAGTTGCCCATACCATTGGGACCGCTACTCAGGTTGATAGTGCTACCTGCACAAACAGGACTATTGCTGCTTGCTGTGGCAACAGGTAATGGATTGACAGTTGTGGCAATACCAGATGAAGTATTGCAGCATACTGCGTCGATATTGTTAACTGTAATTGGATTGGGTGCGGCTGAACCAAAGGTAAGGGCTCCTGAACCATAATTGCCATCACCACTACCAGCGGGTGTCAAAAATTTATTATTGAGAAAACCACCATCGGAAATATAGGCTACAAAGAATTTGATTTGTCCGCTTGTATAGCCCAAAGATGCTTTGGGAATTGCTACTTCAAAACCTTGAGTGTTGCTACCACTTGTTGGGCTAAGGTGTCCTTCTAATTTAGCATTGCTATTGTCTCCCAAATAGGTGTTTGAACCACTAACGGTTAAAGCAAATAAATCGTAAAAATAGTTATCGTGTGTGCTATTTGTTCCAATAACCAAACAATAATCGGCATTGAATCCTGTATCGAAAGTTGTTCCGCTATTGAAAGTATTAATACCACCAGGAGCGCCTGACCGTCCGAAGTTGGCAGTATTGTAACCACCTGATTTGGAGTCTATGAAAACGAGAATGCGGTTGCCATTTTGTACATTACCCGCCAAACCAAGATAAATATCATTGTTGTTTCCACCAGCTACATATAGCGCATTGGTTTCGTGACCAGTACCAAAACCTGTGCTTGGCGCGGGGCCTCCTGCCGAAGTAGCAATTGGACTTCCCCAAGCTGTTTCGTTGATTGTTCCATCAAAAATCACATCATTGCAGGTTTGGACGGTAACACTTTGTCCATTGGTAAGCGAAGTGGTTGTAAAGGTATTGGTTGTAGAATAAGTACCTTGTGGCGTTCCGTTGACATAGAATTGGTAATGCGTTCCGCCGCCACCTGTGAAAGTTACAGATTGACCTGCACAAATGGTATTATCAGCATCAGAAGACGATAGGGTTGGTGTTGGTAATGCAGTAATGCTCACTTGTGTGGTAGCTGTGAAAATACAACCATTGGCATCGGATACACTAACGGTATAAGTACCATTATTGGTAGTTGTTGCGGAGTTAATAGTAGGATTTTGTGTTGATGATGTAAAACTGTTGGGACCTGTCCAGCTATAACTACTGCCTCCTGATGCGGTCAAATTCAATGTTCCACCTGAACAGAATGGTGCATTGTTGCCTACACTAACGCCTGTACCGATGTTGGGCGGATAGACGACAATGGTAGCTGTAAAATCTGCTCCTACACAACTGGCAGGTGCGGGACTTGTTGGACGCAAAGTAAATACGACAGTTTGGTTAGATGTGCTTATATTGGTGAGCGTACCTATTAGATTGGAGCCAGAGATAGTCCCTGTTCCTGTAATGTTCGGATTAGAAGATTGACTTACTATACTATAGGTTGTTCCTACGATGTTGTTAGAAGTGGTTAATGGTGTGGTAAATGCTACACCACTACATACGTTTTGAGTAGCGGGATTTGCTACGCCTATGGGAAGGTCAATACCAGTTACGGTCTCTTGATAGGGAGGAGAAGCATCGCATCCGAGCGCAGCATTGGCAGCTATGCGTACTTGCAAAATGTTGGCACCGCTGGTTGCTGCAAAAGAAGGAATAGTTCCATAAGTACCAAAGCTATGTGCGCCGTTGTTATAATCCCATTCATAAGTATAGGGTGTGACTCCACCTGATCCGCCTGTAGCACTCGTTGGTGCGATGTTTGCTCCCACACAAACAGAACTATTATTATATGGTAATATGTCTGTTGGCGCTGTTGGGTCGGCGTTGACTGTGATGGTTGCGAAAACGGGAATAGACCAGCCACAACATTGCTCTTGCACTTGGAAGCGAACGGTATAGGTGCCTGCTGTGGTAAATGCTCCGAGGGTTGCAGCGGCTGTTGTATAGGTGAATACGGGTGTACCTGTGGCAGAGGCACCACTAAATACTTCCCACAAATAAGCTACATTGGTTTGCGAATAGGCTGCTTCGTTGAAAGTTGCGTTGATTGAACCGCCTACGCAAATGGTGTTGTAGTTGAGGGATATTGTTGGTGCGGTGCGGGCTACATTGGTCATTCTTATGTATTCGTCATAAGTAGCTCCGCCCACAGATGGGCTATAAACAGCCGATGTGCTTGTAGAATATACACTAACGGGAGAAGATGCTGTTGTGTAGGAGGTTGTTGAGCTAGTTAAATTATTGACTAAGGTTAAACCTGCGGGGAACGTCCAAGTGCCTGATGATTTGGTTAGTTGTATTTGAGAATATGGACATGGACGTGTATTGTTGTATGGAATTGTTACAGTTACGGGATTGGGTACAGAGCCGCCTGATGTGCTTGTATTGACAGTAATGCCTGCGGGAACAGTTGGGGCTGTTCCTGCTCCTTGGTTGGCTACGGCGAATTGTGAACCTGCTCGTCCTGTTCCGCCAGCACCACCTGTGCCACCTGCACCGCCTGCTCCTGATGCCCCGCCTTCGCCCGAGTCACTACTACCACAGTTACCTGTTCCTACACCACGTCCTGAACCACCAGTTCCGCCTGTTCCGCCAGAACCACCAGTACCACCTGAACCTACTGTTCCTGAATTGACAGCGCTATTGGTAATGACTCCGCCTGTTCCACCTGCCCAAACAAATACACCATACGAGCCGCCGCCGCCGCGACCGCCATAGCCGCCGCCGCCGCCGCCGCCGCCACTACCGCCCGATGAACCACCTTGTCCGCCATCACGGTCGCAAGTAAAACTGTCTGTTGAACCAGAACCACCTTCGCCGCCGCCACCGCCTTTACCGCCGCCGCCGCCGCCACCGCCTGTTCCAGCAGTAGGTACTAAATAGCCACTAGTATAGGTATCCGTACCTGGTGTTGTACCCGCAGTACCTACTCCACCATTAGCACCTACAGCTCCTGAAAAACCATTGTTACCATTGCTACAACCTGACGAAACACCTGAGTTACCTGCTCCACCGGCACCACCTGTGGTTGCTCCATTGGCACCAGAGGCAACACCATTTGCTCCGTTGACACCAGTAGCACCATCACCACCTGATCCTGTATTGGTACCACTACATTGACCAGCAGAACCAGCACCGCCAGCACCGCCAGCACCGCCAGCACCGCCAGCATTAGCACCAGCACCACCAGCACCTACAGAGGTTTGCGACCCGCCACCTGAACCTCCTGCGCACGGAGTACAACCTGAATAACAATCACAATTACCATTAGACCCCAAATTACCAGTACTACCATTACCGCCAGTACTACCATTTGCTCCTGTATTACCAGTACTACCCGCTCCACTTGTGATATTACAACGAATGATTTCATAGTTGGCTGACCCATTGGCAATATATACACCATAATTAGATTTACCATTGCCGGAACCTGTAAAGCCTGATGCAGCAACAGTGGTTATAGTCAAATCTTGCAAAGTCCAGTTGCTGGTATTATTGGAACGAAAACCCATAACGTGTTCTACATCAGTGTTGACTACTTGAGTACCACTACAGCTAACAGTAGTTGTCACGGCAGAACTCTTTGTCCAAACACCACCACTTACACTATATCCACCTTCAATAATCACGGCATTTGGAATATCGATAATGGCTGTTTCTGTAATAGTGCCGCTGGCAACTTTGATATGTGTTCTACCTGCTAATTGACTAATGGCATAACTAATAGTTGCATAAGGGTTATTGGGACCGCCCGATGTAATAGTATTGCTACCACCGGGTGCAACATACGCAAAACTACAATTGGGAGAACCAACTGTTACGGCGCAAGCTACAGTGGCAGGTGTTGAGCAACCAAAGTTGTAGGTTACGCTGGTGGCGTAGCTACCGGGTGTGGCGGGTGCTGTCCAAGCAAAACTGCTACCTGTTCCTGTGGTAGGTGTTCCGCCCGATGCTGACCACGCATAGCCTGTGGCATTCACTACTGCTCCTGCATTAGGAGATTGTAGGGTATTGAATGTCACACTTTGGCTTGGTAAAACAGTACCACCACAAACACCACTAATAATAGCGGGTGCGCCATCGCCAGTGCCGTAAGGAAAACCTCCGGGCGCGGTAGTATAAGCACCTGCTGCCACAAAGGCATAGGTGACTGTATAGGTGGCTGACACTGTGGTATAGGAAGAAAAATCGGCAGAACAGTTAGAAGTGGCTACAAAACGATAGTAACGTGTGCCTGATATTTGGTAGGGAGTATAAGTAAAATTGGTGAAGGAGGTATTGGCAGTGGCATTTTGTGTACCGGGAATATCTTGCCATACACCTGTTGGAGTGTTGGCAATTTGCCACTTGTACCAACGGGCTAAGGGACGACCATTGGCATCTGTATTAACAGTAGCATTTAGAGTTGCGGGTGAAGAACCCTGACAACGAAGCTGGTTAGTGGGTGATTCTCCTGATAGGGTTGGGCTGAATAGATATTGCCAATAGGCAGACCAATAGATTCTATAATCACCACCACCACAAGTACGTGTGCCTGTGTAATAGTTCCATTGACAAGGAGGTGAGGCAGATGGTGTGACAGTATTTACGGTACTATAACCACCGCAAACATTGTCATCACCTCCACAAAGTCCGCCATCAATTTCAGCACCATTGAGCTGCATGGTAGCTGATGTACTATATGTAACAGTATTGGGACCATAATAGGAATAATTAGTAGTTCCTTGCCAGCCACAATTAGTATCTTCACGATGCACATTCCAGTCATAGTTAACAGCATTGACCTGAAGACGGACATACCAATCGGGGTCGGGTGTCGAATAACAATCAGAACAGCCGCTCTCATCATAATATAAATTATCACCGTCTATTTCCAAAGATATATTTTGCCCAACAACCCATGAAGTTGCTGCGCAAGACAGTAAAAATATGACTATTGTATGTAATAAGTAGTTATTTTTCATAGACTCTTGGTTGTTCGCCAAATTAGGGAATGTCTGCTGATAATTTGAATGTGTTATTAGATTTTGCATCTTCACTCATCATTACTAATGTAATGTTTCGTTTGATGTATAAACTTTCAACTTAGGAAATCTTGTGTTTATTTGATTCAACTGGTTCGAATCTAATTTTGTGTTCCAACAACTTAAAATGTCTAACTTTGTGAGTTGCTGGGGGTCTATGAGTAGTTGTTGAATATCATTACCAAAAATAGCTATGTAATTAAGGTTGTGGAGTTGGTTAATATCTGGTAGAATTTGGGTGAGATGATTATCACCAAAGGAGAAATAATTGAGTTGCTGGAGTTGGTATATTTTGGGGGAAATTTGCGTGATATGGTTTTCGCGAAAACAAATTTCTTCTAATTGGCTTAGGTTGGCTATTTCATCAGGAATTTGGAGGACGTTGGAGCGCCATATCCGTAATTTTTGTAGATGGTTAAGTTGCCAAACCGCATTAGGTAGTTCTTCTAAATCGGAGGCAAAAAGATAGGTAAGTTGTTGGAATTGTGCGATTTTGGGAGATAACCGAAATCCCTTTTTATTATTTTGGATAAATAGTATTTCTAAGTTTTTGAGTTCGAATATCGATTCGGGGAGTGTTTGAAGTTGGTTATTGTTGAGGTATATGCGGCGCAAGTATTTGAGTTGTGCAATTTGTTCAGGAATTTCGGTGATTTCGTTGTATGCCAAATCTATTTCTTCGATATTGACACATTGTAGCAATTGGCGCGGGAATTGTTTAAGATGCTGGTATTTGAGATCAGCTTTTTGTATTTTATTATAGGTAATACTTTCGTCTAAGTTGGTGAGTATTTGGGTTGTGTTTTTATTAGCGGGCTGTTGGGGTGTTTGTTGGGTTTTGCTATGGCTCATATCGGCTTGGGCTTTCAATTGGCAGGTATAACCAAGCATTAGCAAAACTATAATATAGGTAATAATATATTTCATATTTATTAGGGTTATTGGTAATTAGATTGCTGGTGTTGTGTCATTTTTTCTTTTTAAAAACAATATGCAAAGAATAAGCATCGCCTGAGTCTTTTTTGGGAAGTGCCAAAATAAGTTGCTCTTCCGAGATATTGATAATATCAAATTGCGCTATTGTTTGATTACTATCTGTTGTATTGACCTTGAGTGTGGACGAATCTATTTGCCATGTTGCCTCAAGCGTGTTTTGAAGGCGAAACAAATTGATGGTTTGTTTTTCAATCTTCATATTATCTGGGAACATAGGTAGTTCGGCATTTTCGAAGTTCATTTGTTGTTCGATTGGTTGTTGTTTATCGTCTACCAATGTTCTTTCTATACATTGCCAATTACCTTGTAATAGTTGTTGTTGGGTTGTTTGTGCAAAAGTTACTATTGTATTAAACAACACAAGTAATGGTATACTATAGTAGCGTAGTATTATTTTTTTCATGGGATGTTATAGAATTTAGTCCAATCAAAATTTGGTTGATTAAATGGGTTGCTATACGCTTTGTTGGTAATGATGGTGGTATCGCTTAAGATATGTAGTAGTTTTTCTACATTTTCCACATCGTAATTTGAGAGCTGAATTACAGATTTTCCGCTTTGAGGGTCTAAAGATTCGCGATATTTGGGAGATAGGCTTTGAAAATCATTAACAGTTGCAAATTCGTCTATGTGTTTTTGGTAGTGTTTCATTACATCTCTTATTGTAGCGAATCTTCCATCGTGCATATAAGGTGCGGTATAAGCGGTATTAATAAGTGGTGGTATTTTCATTTTTGTGCCTTTAGGAGTGGTTTTGTTGTTGCCCATAAAGGTTCCTGCATAGAGTCGGTCTTGATGACAACCACTACATCGGTCAGCCAATCTGAAGTAAAGTCCTCTTAGTGTGGGTTTGTGGAGTTGTTGCATCACAAATTCTTGTTCTGTTTGTCCTTCGGGTGGCTGTGCGAGCAGGGAGTCAGGTAGATGTACGCCATTGGTCACAATAGTACGAAGAAATTGCGCAAGTGCTTTGGCTGTTTTGTCCATACTAATAGCAGAAGTACCAAATGCTTGTTCAAACAAATGTGGGTAATGTGCGTGCTGCTGTAGTTCTTTTATTAACTCTATGGTATCTTGTCCCATTTCGGTTGGATAAGTGATAGGAATTCTGACAGCTTTTTCCAATGATTTTTCGCGCCCATCCCAGAAATACTCCTTATCCCAAGCCAAGTTCATGAGGGCAATACTATTGCGTGAAAGAGTATCTCCTTTTGCTCCAATAGCCAGTCGTTGTCCATCTGTAAAAGCATATTGTTGTTGATGACATGAGCCACATGATTGCTGATTATTACCTGATAAGATAGGGTCATAAAACAAAAGTCTGCCTAATTGAATACCTTCTATGGTTAGCGGATTATTAGCAGGCAAATATGGTTTTTCTAAGGTAAGAGTGTCATACAACAAGGTGTAAGGATGCGGATTATGGGAGTGGGAATTCACAAAACTCACCAACAAAGGCAAAGCCAAGCAAAACAAAAATATCCAAGGTTTCATAACTCTAAGTATAATATAGCAATAATAGTTAATACAAAATAAAGAACTATTTGGTTTGTATTATAATTCCTTTTTTTTGTTTGTCAAAATAAATAATATATCTTAATTATTGGAGCTTGCACACCGAAAATCATATCAAAGCTTTTATATGGCATTAAGGCTTATTACAAAACGATTTTTAGTATAAAAAAAATGCTAATAGGCTCTATACCTAACAAACATGATTTTTTTTTATGCAAAGTTAAAAAGGATTTCAGAAAAAGTGTTATTTTTTCTTAATTTTTTTAAATTTTTTTTACACTGATATAATCAGTTCATCAAATAAAACCATTTTCTACACAAAAAACCTTTTATATATTTGGTTAATTTTGCTTATAGATACCTTTGACGTTGTCCATGTTTCAGAAAATCATTAAAAAAGATGTTGTGTTATTTGCAAATCTCCAAGACATACGTATTTACTTAAACAATGAAATACTTATTTACGTAAATACGCTTTTCCTTATTTACTGTTGTTTTTCTTGCCACCATTTTAAGCAATGTTGGTGTATGCTATTGGTGATGTGTCGTTCATATTGCTCATAGAGTTCTTTTTTGGAGATATTGAAATAGGTTTGATAGAGTTGTTCTTGCTGTTGCACGATTTCGGTATATGTCATAGGATATTGTAGCTGAAATTGCTCAACAGAAAAAGTTCCTTTAGATGTGTCTTTGCTAAAAAGCCCTTTTTGGCTGCTCTGAGCGGGTTTTGTTTTTTTACTACTTCCTATGCTATTTTTAGGTTTATCGTTTGTTGTGGGCTGTTTTTGTGCTTCTGGGCGGGTTTTATTTTTATCGTCATATTCGAATTGCAAAATTTGCAGGGCATCAAAAGCTGCTGCGCTCATATTGGTGGCGCTTTGTCTCAAATTGCGCCACTGGTCGCTAATTGTTTTTTTTCTTGCCAAAGTTTTTTCCAAGAGTGAGGCGGCAATGGTATCGGTCGTAAAAATGCCTTGTTTATACCAATTAACGAATACTGCGGCTCTGCCTTTTTCATTTTTCACGTGGGAGTGTTTGAGAAAGTATTGCAACATTTCTGACACGTACCAATCTTCGTAGCCCATCAATTCGCTACTCTTGATGTTGGGAATAATGGTGTTTTGGATAAATGACAGACTTATGCCCAAGTCTTGTAACTGCATGATGGCTTCGTATTGTGGTTTCGTATATTTTTTGGCAATTTCTTCCAAGGTGCTGGCAATGATGCTTCTCGGAGCAACTGTAGTTACCTCACCAAGCGTAGGCAACTGTGGTTCTGTTTTGATGTTGGGGGTGTTTTCATGGATAGTAAACAACAGACTTATGACTTGTTTGCCTTCTTTTTCGGCAGGTTCAAAATCAAAACAAATATCGGTATATTTTTTTAATTCCTGCTGACCAAACACCAAAACTCGTCGCTTAAATTCGTAGTATTCAGGATAAAGGTCTTCAATGCCCAAAAAGAATTTTAATTGTCTGACTGTTAAAGTACATTGTTTCTGAAATTGATAGCGCTTCAATACTTCATACAACCTAATGGCGTGTCCGTTAAGGTGCATGATGTTTTCGATGTGGTATTTGGTAAAATGTTCTTTGAGTTGGAGTAAAAAACCTTTTAGCTCGGGCGAAAACTGAAAGGTGAAGGTGTCGGTGGTTTTGTCCAATTCGGTTTTGATAATCCATGGTACTTCAACTGCCTTTACGCTGTCTTCGTAGCGAATGGCAACAGAGTTGAGTTTTTTTATCATCGAAAAAACGTCTTCATGATTTGCCACGCGTTTTTGTCCATCAAAATTCAAAACTGCTTTGATTTGGTGAATGCTCATCGTGTATTCTTGAAAACTTGTATCTTCGCTCGAAATCAGCGACACCAAATAGATAATAAAACACTGTTCGCGAGAGGTTAGTTTGTAACTTGCCTCGATGAGTTTGTTTGCTTTAATGACTGACATAGGTATTTTATTGGAATTTTGGCTCAAAGTTACTCATTTTTTGATATATCGTTTGCCAAAGCAAAAAATTAGTGTGAACGACGTTTTGCAAAAACTTCAAAAAATGTCACAAAATTGTAAAAAATGGCAAAATATATCATTTTTTGTCACAAAATTGTCATTTTTTATACAAATTCAAAAATCACATTTTGGCATTTTGTCACAAAATTGTAAAAATAAAGTTATTCACATTTTGGCAAGTTTTGTCCACAATTTTATCCACAAAAAAAACCTGCTATAACATTGCAATTATTTTTAATAGCCTTTATTTTATTGTTTATACTACTGAAAATCACTAAGTTATACATAAAAAAAGTACCAATAGAAGCTAACAACCAATTGTTTTTCCCTGACAAATAAGACTTCGGAATTTTTTGTACGGTTTTCGGAATTTTTTGTACGGTTTTTTCGGAATTTTTTGTACGGTTTTTTCGGAATTTTTTGTACGGTTTTCGGCTGTATATAAGGAATAAATATTTTAAGTATACAAGACAGTGTACACCCTCAAGAAATCTTTAGTAAAAATCTTTAGTATTAAATCACTAAAGCCGTTTTTGTTTTTTTAAATTTTTTTTATTTTTTTCAAATCGCCTTATCTTTTGTTATTGGAAGATTTATAAAAAAGGCTTACTTATTTAAGTATTTACTTAAATAAGTATTTGGTTGGATTTTTTTTTAAAAAAAATACTCATTTAAGTAAAACAGTATTTGCGTAATTCCTTAAATCGACGTACCTTTGCGGCAGAAGCACCCATTCAGCTTTATTTTTTATATTTCTACTGTTTTTTTATATATGATAATTTCCATTACGAGCCTAAAGGGAGGTGTGGGCAAATCCACCCTTTCTCAAAACTTAGCCGTTTGTTTGGCACACATTGGCTATAAAGTAGCCATTATAGACACCGATACGAATGCAAGTTCGGTACATTGGTCGGGTTTACGTCCCGACAATTTGCCTTCGGTGGCAGTATTTGGCATTTCAGACAGCGAGGCGTTGAGCAAGAATGCTAAAAAATTGGTACAAGACTACGACATTGTGTTGATTGACGGCACCCCTTCTTTATCCCGTTTGGTCAGTACCATCATTTTATTGGGCGACATGGTACTCATTCCCATCAAACCAAGTGCTTTAGATGTGTGGGCAACCGAAAAATTTATCGAAAAATATGACCAAGCAAGTGTCATAAAAGATGTCAAAGCCTATTTTATCCTCAATCAATACGATGCCAATTTGAGTTTCAATCGTGACAGCAAAGAAGTTCTGAGCGATTTGAATATCCCTATTCTCAAAAGCACCCTCAAAACACGCGTAGCTTATGTGGAGGCAGTAGTACAAGGCTTGGGCGTATATGAGTACAAAGACAAAAAAGCCCGTGACGAAATGGCAGCTTTGTGCAACGAAATTGTGACGCTATTTCCCTAAACCCCTCTCCTCTCCTACCCTACTCTACTTCCTAATGGTCTTTCTTTCATTGATCAAAAAAAACTACTAAGTATGTCGAAACTTAAAAACAATTTGCGAGATACACTCATGCGCAACCAAACTCCACAAAATCCTATTGTTGAGTTAGCCGATAAGATTCCGCTCCGCAAAAACGAAAAAAACACCGAAAAGGTTCTCGAAAAAGTCAATGAAATCCACCAAATCGAAGAACCCATCGTGCCTTTTTCCTCCCCACCCACCCCAGAAGAAAAACCTGAGATGGTTGTAGATGCCGAAAAAATTCGCCTTGTACGCATTTCGCTCGACACCCCCGCCGCCCTCCACCGACAACTCAAAGTCAAAGCCATTCAACAAGGGCTTTCTATCCGCGACTATCTGTTGGAATTGATAAATAAAGACCTTTCTTCATAAGGAAATACGTAAATAAGTAAATACTTTTTTACGTATTTACGCATTTCCTTGCAACCCACAGCCCCCAAACAACCAAAAACTTATGTTGGTTGTTTGGGTTTTTTTATGCCTTATTTTTTGGGCGTTCCCTGGCGGGCGGGCTGCTACGGGCTTCGCTACGCTTGGTGCTACGTTGCTCTCCGCACTGGCTAACGCCACCCTCCGCATCCCTAACGCGCTTCGCCACCCAAACAAGTGTCGGTTTTTAACTAAAACCCTGCCAATGTTTCAAACACACTGACAAGGTGCATCAAAGAATATTTTTATGTCCTACAAAAGCGTTTTTTGCAACAGTAAATACTCAAAAACTTATTTACGTAAATACTTTTTTAAGTAAAACAGAACTTCAAATAATTTTATCCCTACATAGTACGAAATTAGCCATAAATTTTGTACCTTTGCAACGCTAATCCCCAACATTTTTGTTCACCAAAACCAATAATCCCCAAAAATGGCAAAAAAACAAACCATCGACGTAAAAGGTGTGAGCATCACCATCACCCAAAAAGACCAAGAAGATTTTATTTCGCTATCCGACATCGCCAAAGGTTTTGAAGGAGGCACTGTCTTAATTGAAAAATGGTTGCGCAACAAAAACACCATAGAATTTTTGGCAGTTTGGGAGCAGCTCAACAACGAACAATTTAATTCCACCGAATACGAGGGAATTAGGGCAGAGGCAGGCTCCAATCGTTTTGTGATGTCGGTTAAACAATGGATACAAAAAACCAATGCCACAGGCATCAATGCCAATACAGGGCGTTATGGTGGTACATTTGCACACAAAGACATTGCTTTGGAGTTTTGTTCCTGGTTAAGCCCCGAGTTTAAATTGCTGCTCATCAAAGAATTTCAGCGCCTCAAAGCGCGCGAAGCCGAAATCCTCAACCAAGAGTGGGACTTAAAACGCGTATTGTCAAAAGTCAATTACCGCATTCATACCGATGCCATCAAAAACTACCTGCTACCACACATCGAAAACCGCCAAGAACCCTATATCTATGCCACCGAAGCCGAATTGCTCAACGTGGCATTGTTTGGCATATCGGCAAAACAATGGCGCGAACGAAACCCACAACTACACCAAAAAGGCTTCAATCTTCGTGATATAGCCGACCTCCACCAACTTACCGTCCTGTCCAACTTGGAAAGCTACAACGCCATTATGATCCAAAACCAATTGCCGCCCGAACAGCGCCTCCAAGAACTGCGCAAAATGGCAATAGAACAGCTCAAAACCCTCGAAGCCATGAAAAACTATACCTTAGACAAACTAAAAAGCCCCAACCAAAAACGCTTGGAAGAAGAAAAATAGACCATAATCCGTATTCAGTAATTACGTAAAAAATTAAAAAAGTATTTAAGTAATTACTTTTTTGAGTAAATAAGTAAATAAGTATTGCAAAAACGATTCTTCTGTGATTTGAGCAAAAAACTTTGTGCTCGATTGATTAGTAGTTCTTCAAGTTAATGGTGTCGGGTAAATTTTTTGGATACTGAAACGCAGGCAACATTATAGTACCGTAATCTGACAGCATTAACTTTCAAATTTTTTTTTTTACAACGATGCAACCTAATAGCTTTTTTCAACGTCATCGAATGAATAGGGTAGGAGAGAAGCCGTGTTTTGTTTTAAGTATTTACTCAAAACAGTAAATAAGTAAAAAAGTATTTACGCAAATGAACATTGCAAATATAATGAACCAACTTAGCGCCAAAAACAGTTGGGTCGTGATTTTTTTGTTGGCGGTAGTATTTTTATCCTACGGCAATACGTTGTGGAACGACTATACGCTCGACGACGACATGGTGGTGAATGAACAAACCGAACAAGGTTTTTCTGCCATACCCCAAATTTTTAGTAGCAAATATATCGTGCGCCAAAAACAAGCGAGCAGTTATGGCTACCGTCCTGTGGTGCTAAGTAGCTTTGCAGTGGAGGCGGCTTTGGTGGGCAAAAATGCAGCTTTTAGCCATGCCATTAATGTTGCTTTGTTTAGCCTTTTGGCAATAGGAGTGTACTTTGGGGGTATTTATTTTTTTGGGGTCGAACACCGTTTGTTGGCGTTGGTGGCGAGTTTGTTGTTTGCCATTCACCCTTTGCACACCGAAGTAGTGGCGAGCCTAAAATCGCGCGACGAACTCTTAGCAATGCTCCTGTCGGGTTTGGCAGTTGGTGGTTTTGCCCGTTTTGTGGCGGGCAGTTGGTGGGGACTTTTGCTGGGCAGTTGTTTGTTTTTATTGGCATGCTTATCAAAACCCACAGCCATTCCTCTGTTGTTTTTGTTGCCTTTTGCCTTTTATTGGTTCAAAAAAACTGACATAAAACAAACTTTTAGTATTGCTGGTGCGTTGCTGTTGCCATTTGTGGTAGTGCCATTGATTACCAAAAGCATAGAACAATCACAAACAAACGTATTGAATAAACGCCTTTACAGTTTTTTTGAAAACCCAATGCAAGACCTATCATTCCTCGAACGCATACCAACAGGCGTGTATTGCATTGCCAAATACCTTGCCCTGCACCTCGTTCCGCACCCATTATTGAGTTATTATGGCTATAACCAGATTCCTGTTTTGGGCTGGGCATCTGTCAACTTTTGGATAGCTTTGGCGGTGGCGGCGCTATTGTTAGCAGCTATGGTGTTACTACGAAAACAGCGAATTGCTTTATTTGCACTGCTTTGGTGGAGCATCAACTTGCTGACCTATAGCAATATATTTAAAGTAGCTCCCGGCATTATTGCCGAACGTTTGCTGTTTATGGGGTCTTTGGGTTTTTGTATTTTGCTGGCAGTAGGGTGGGAGAGGAGCCAGAAAATGGCGCGTTATGCTAATTGGGCGAGTCTTTTGTTGGTGTTTATTAGTATTGCCTTTATCGCCAAAACCATAGACCGCAACACCGCTTGGAAAAACGACCTGAGCCTATTTGCGACAGATATTGCCTATCAAGATGCCTCGTTCAAGGGTAATATGTTGTATGCAGGAACTTTGGCAGCCCAAAAACAATATCCACTTGCCGAACAATACTATCGCCGTGCCATACAAATTTTGCCACAATATAATATTGCATGGAACAATTTGGGATATATGTATGCCCAACAAAACCATTATGAAGATGCGTGGTTGGCATATAAACAAGCCTATCGGATAGATACAAATGCCGTTGAAACCAATTTTAATTTGGCAGATGTTGCCCAAAAGATTGGACAAAAAGACACTGCTTTGTATTATTATCAAAAAACAATAGCGATAGATGCCCAAAGCCCACAAGCGCAAAAAGCCTATCTTGCTTTGTCTGATTGGCTACTACAAAAAGAGCGTTACGGAGCTGCCCAAGAACTGCTCACCACTGCCCTAAAACAGCAACCCAACAATATAGAGTTGTTAGAAAATTTGGCGCAAAGCTACTTATTAGACCAAAATATGCTATCTGCCATTGCGATTTGGGAACAAATGCTACCATTATTGCCCCAAAACAAAATACTGCTATACAAACTGCAAAAAGCCAACGAAAGTATGGGCAACAATGAAAAAGCGCAATACTATGGGCAAAAATTGCAGGAATTGGGTGGCATGATACAAAGGCAGTAGAGTTCTGTTTTATCTATTTTGTCGGAAAAAGCTGTATTTGCCGTAAAAAAATAACGATATATTTGTTCGAATGGCGAAGCGCGTTAGGGATGCGGAGGGTGGCGTTAGCCAGTGCGGAGAGCAACGCAGCACCAAGCGAAGCGAAGCCCGTAGCAGCCCGACCCGCAGGGAAACGCCCAAATAAATCAATGTATTATTTATTGAACTATTTAACCAAAATGGAACAATAACCAATAAAACCACAAGAAAACATTGTTTTTGTATAAAAAACGTCTTTTTGAAGTAAAAAAAATATTTTTTTTGACAAAAGGATACAAATCTGTACAAAGTTTGCTATATTTGAGCCGAAAATTATTCAAAATATTATCAAAACAACATTAGATAAACATTTTTCAACCCAAAAACCAAAAAGTGTATGAAAAAACGAACCATTATTTTGTTATTGACTGCTGTATTGGGCGTATTGGCGTTCCAGACCAAAGCAGTAATAGAGGGAATTGGTAAAGTAGGTGAATACCAAGTTGGAAGCACCCTTTACGAATTGTTTCTGCCCGACGAACCCTATATCTACAACGATATAGATATTCCAGACTACTATTTTGCCAATCCTGATTCGTGGAATGTGGCTAGTGTATTTCCAATTAATACAGGAGGTTCTGTACCTAACCCTGTGGCACCCGTATTGACCGAATATCCTTCGCTGCCCCAAGACAATGACATGGTCACCTTGGGAAGAGTATTGTTTTATGACAAAAACCTTTCTGCCAACCAGTCCACATCTTGTGCCTCTTGCCATAGCCAAAGTTTGGGTTTTGCGGACAACAAAGCTAAAAGTAAAGGTTTCTTAGATGGTGACACCCGCCGCAACGCACCCAATATTGCCGACATTCCTTTGACTATCCATTGGAGAGGTATATTGTGGGACAGACGTGCTACGGAATTGGAAGCAATGGTGGAACTACCTGTACAAGACGAAGTAGAGATGGGCATGGATTTTGACGATTTGGTGGTGCGATTAGACAACTTGGGCTACTATGACGAATTGTTCCAAAAAGCATACGGCTCATCAACCATCACCCAAGACCGAATCACACATGCCGTTGCTGATTTTATGCGCGTCTTGATGCCGCTCAACACCAAATTAGACCAAGGCATAGCCAGCAACTTCGCCAATTTTACGCCACAAGAAATACAAGGGCGACAAATATTTATGAGCGATTGTTGGCATTGTCATACCGCAGTGCCAACAGTAACAGGAGAAACCGACGTTATGGATTTCACCAAAATGATAGCCTCTATGTCCTATCCCCAAAACAATGGCTTATCGCTTGACCACAGTAGCGACCAAGGTGTTGCCTCTTGGACCAATGCACCAACTGATGTAGGACGATTTAGCGCACCTTCTTTGAAAAATATAGAACTTACTGCACCTTATATGCACGATGGTAGCATGGCTACTCTCGAAGCTGTGGTGGAGTTTTATAGCAAAGAAATCAAACCCGACCCCAATTCTACTTTTTCGCCCGACAATATGTATGGCTCAAGTTTGCCAATACCTTTTACAGGTTTTGACTATACAGTAGAAGAAAAAGCCGCTTTGGTAGCCTTTTTGCGCACCCTCACCGACCCAAGTTTCATTACCGACCAACGCCTAAGTGACCCATTTGTGGCAACGGAACATTCGACCGGTGTACTCCAAAATGACCCCACTTTGATTGACAATATTTATCCAAACCCAATGGTAGAAAGAGCTACCATACAGTTCCAAAACCGCAGCCGCGAGCTAACACATTTGCGCGTCTATAGCCTATCGGGGAGTTTGGTGACAGTGGGAGCAACTGTTGAAAACCAATATACTTTGGAACGCAACAACTTGCCTCCGGGACAATATTTGGTATCGGTAGAACAAGCTAACCGTCAAGCTGTTCATAAATTAATTGTTCCATAATGCTTTCAGCAACACATAAAGCAAAATAAAACAAACTAACACAAGCGAAATGAAAATGTACTGTTTTCATTTCGCTTGTGTTGCTATAAACCACTATAACGACTATAAACCACTATAACGACTCTATTTCGGTATTCACCACAAAAAAAGGGGTGTTCATCTAAAAAATTTGGCTTAATTGCTTCTGATAACGTAACTTTGAGGCGCAGTAACCACCAATCAAAATCCCAATAATGAACGAAGTCAGTTTAATTAACAGAACGGTCGACACTGTTGTTACCACCACCGACACCCTCATCGATAAATACATTTTATTTCTGAAACAACGTATTAACAAGCCTAAACAGCTTTGGAGCCAGATGATTTTGGTACATTTGATAGCTTCTTTGGTGTGGTTTGGCGTTATTTTTCTATGCACCCTCACATGGAAAGACCTTTTAGATGTTGTCACAATCCCGTGGCAAGACAGCGCTATTCGCCCTGTTTTCAATAAATATGTTTTATATTACCCTGTTATTTTGTGTAATATATATTATCTAATCCCTAAACTGTGGCGACAAAAACGCTACATTTTTTACCTGATATCTATATTGTTTGCTGCTCTTTACTGCACACTTCTCAACAATACTTTTTTAGCCAAAGCAGAAGATAGTCCCGAAAGTTGGGAAGCGCAATACCTTGTGCAGTTAATAAGTGTTACTGTAGTTTTTATTATATCAGGATTAATACAATATATGTATGAAGAATTAGCTGTATCGGCGCGAACTATTGTATTAGAACGCCAAAAAATGCGTTTGGCATTAGAGAAAAATGATTTGGAACTGAACAATATTAAATTGCGTGTAGCACAGTTAAAGCCCCATTTTTTGCTCAACGCCCTCAACAACATCGATACATTGTTGCTACTACAGCGCACTGATGCTGCTGCTAAATCGTTGCAAAATTTGAGCGGAATTTTGAAATACTTATTATATGATAGCGACAAAAAAAGCATTAGCCTTCGCGACGAAATTCAGCATGTCGAAAGCCTAATACAATTGGAAAACCTGCGCTTTCGCAATCCACCACGCATTGATTTGAAAGTGAGTGGTAATATCGACCAAGTGCAAATACCTCCTTTATTGTTGACACCCTTGGTCGAAAATGCGTTCAAACATTTTGACCCCAACAATCGTTGGATACAGATAAATGTCGAAATTTTTTTAAATCATATCAGTATCAGCATCGAAAACAGCCAAACCCCACACACCACTACTGCCAAAACCGACTATGGAGGTTTGGGAATCAAACGCTTGGAAGAACGCTTACATAACCTCTATCCTCAATACCAAAATTTGCTCAAAATTAACACGAATCATGCTACTATTTTTGGAGTCGTATTGACTATTCCTATATAACTATTTTATCCTAACCATAATCCTTTACCACTATGACCGAAGAACTAACTAACCAAACTGTACTTGAACACACACCACTACAATGCCTAATTATAGACGATGAACCTTTAGCTGTTGAACGACTTGAATTGTTTATAAACAATTTATCGCACAAAATAGTATGCCGAGCTGTATGCTACAACCCGCGCGAGGCATGGAGTATTTTGCAAACACAAGACATCGACCTTTTATTGATGGACATTAATTTTAGTGTTCCTGACCCCAACAACCAAGAAGGTTTTGATTTTGTTTTATACACCAAAAACAACCCGCGTGTCCCTCCTGTTATTTTCATAACAGGACATCACCCCGAATTGGCGCTCAAGGCATGGGACTTGGAAGTGATAGATTTTATCTCAAAACCCGTCTATCCCGACCGATTCGAAAAAGCCATTGACAAGGCTATGACCTTTCCACGTCGCGCTAAAAGTGAAGGTGAAGGTGCGAACACAACAATGCCCAAACTCGAAGACGAATATCTCGACATCAAACTATCGGGACGTGATGGATCTTTCACCAAACGAATCTGGTTAAAAGAAGTGCAATATGTCAAATCGAATGGTAATTTTGTCGAAATCTACACCGAAAATAACCACCAAAAACCTTATTGCCCAAACATAACACTCAAAGAATTTGTACAAAAATTGCCCACCTATCATTTCCTACAGTGCCACCGTTCTTATATTGTCAACAGACAATACGTGGAATCTTGGAGCAATTTAGAACTTGTTCTAAACAACCAAACCAAAGTTCCTATTGGCGAAAAATATAAAGACGAATTTTTGCAATGGCTCAATATGCTTCCCAAATAGGAGAGAAGAAAACCACAACCAAACAACCCAAACTGCCGCTGCAAAAGGCGGCATTTTGGGTAAATACTTTCTTTTTGTTTCATTAATCTTTGTATTTCAAAGTATTTTGATTTTTTTAAAAAACTCCACGACTATAGCCTGATAATATTATTATGAATATTATCAGGCTATAACTAAATTAATTTAAAATTACATGATGTTTATTACTTATTCATTTTGAGCAACGCTTACTGTGCCGCCATTAGTGCCATTCCACAAAACCTGAATGGTGGGTGTGCCTTGTCCGTTTAGGATAGTGCCTTCAACAACAGATTGCCATAAGTTTCCGTTGACACTAAAAAATAGTCGCTGCTGTTTGGGATAGGAACAATGAACAAACTATGAGGATAGATATATCCTGCGGCTCCTGCATCAGGTAAATAGCTAATGATACCGTTTGCATTAAGTTGCAAATTACCATCAAAAGGGAAAAGAAACATTTGGTGGATAGTGTCTCCTGCGGGTGTTCCAACAGCCGCTACCCAAAGACGGTTGCTGCTGCTAATGTAGTGACAATCGGTGATGTGTAGGTCGCTATAAGGCAAATCAGAAAAATTAAAACTACCCATCTCTTCGCCGAAACAGTTGGTTTTGAGCAAAGTGTTTTGGTTGGAATCGAATGATAACATTACATAGCCTTTGTCTTGTGTTTGAATAACTTTGTGAGCAGTAAAAGAATAGTTGTCATATTGGTGAACAATGGGCGTTTGTGCCCAACAAAAGATGCTACAAAACAAAAAAAATAAGTATCTGCTTTTCATACAAAAGAGGTTTAAGGAATAAAAAAAAATAACACTTGGGCTGTGTCTTAGCTTGTATTTCTGTTACAAAATTACTCCTACACTTGCCAACTAACCAAATATAAGTGACCAAAGTGGGTATATCTATAGTGAAAACGAATAAAGTTTGATAAATGTGCTTTTTTGTGGGTTAAAATGACAAGGAAATGTTAGTTCTGTTATTGCCAATTATGGTGGATTTGCAAATACAATATCCCTCCAACTCACTCACTATGAAGTCAGTTTGGAGGGATATTGTAACTCTCACGGTTTTACCATTTTACTATCCGAAAAACTTGCGATTGGTCTTCATGAGTGATGCGCAGGAGGTATAAACCCGCAGGCAGATTTTCTAATGACCAATAGGTGACAGGCAGATTAGACAGTGTTTGTGCATTTATCAATTGTCCGCTAAGGTTAAACAATTGGCAGTCATATTGACTATCGAGGTCATCATCTACAAAATTGATAAATACCGCATCTTGAGTAGGGTTGGGGTAAATAGTTGCCAAAGGCTGGTTGGGCTGGCTCGGAGGCGTATAGGGTGTAGGTTTTTGCGATTTGTTTTTGAACCAACGTATTTTGCCGTCCAACACCGAAGCTGCAACTATATCGTCGTCACCATCGTTGTCCAAATCGGTAGCTGTTAGCACTTTTATGCCCAAGGCATCAGTCATGATGGTGTGTAATTCATTAAAACTACCTTTCCACGCATTGCGCCGCCAAGCAATAGTACCATCAACATACGAACCCGAAACCACATCTTGTTGCCCGTCTTGGTCAAGGTCTGCCACACAAACAGCCTTGGGATTTGCCAACGTACTAAATACCGATTGGATAGGAATGGGGTCTGAATTAGGTATAGCATTATCTATATAGTAGAACACATCACCACTTTGAGGAGATGCTACCAATATCTCTTCTACAAAATCTCTTACCAACTCCGCCATGACAAAATTTTGTGGTTGAGCAACATTGATATTTTTTATTGGCATAATGGTAGCAGTAGTGGGTTTATATTCCCAAATTTGTAACATATTACTCGTTTCGGAGGCAATGACAATATCGGTCAAGCCATCTTTGTCCATATCTGTAATAGTAACTGCTGTGGGTCGCAACAAACTATCTGTAATAAGTTGGTTGCCAAAATTGCCGTTGCCCAAGTTTTTGTGCCAATAAACAAGATTGCCTGTATTGCCTACCGACACCAAATCGGTTTTGCCATCGCCATCAACATCACCTGCTGCCAAGTCTTTTGCTCCTGTCACTTGTTGGCTAATAATATTGGCGGAACTAAGGTTGCCTTGTCCATCATTGAGATAATAGGCAATGATGTTGTCATCATCGGCAGCGGTGGCTATGTCTATGTCACCGTCTTGGTCAATGTCTATGGGTGCGAGGGATTGTAGGTCATCTAAATCGGTGTTGGTGCTTTGGGCTTCGGCAAAAGTATCGTTTTGTTGGTTTTGGTAGTAGGCAATACTGTTGCTAAACTTTGACACGGCTACAATGTCGTTCCAGCCGTCGTGGTTTAAATCAGCCGTGCAAAGGTCGGTGAGGTTTTCAGCATCGGTAGCAATAATGTTCTCTTGCAAAGGAACGTCATAAGTTATGATGCGGTGCCAGGTCAATTTTCCTTGTAGGGGAGAAAACAATAAGATGGCATCTTGTTGGTCGACGGCGAGAGGAAATAGAAAGACTACTTGTTGATCAATTAAGGTTTTAGAGGTGTTATAAGTACCATCTGTTTGTGCTATACTAATTTTTATATTACTATTAAAGTCTCTAAAAACAATATCTTTTTTGCCATCTTGATTGGCATCTATCCAAACAAATTGAGCTATACCAATTTCGTTTTCTAATAAAATACGGCTTTGGAATGTACCATTTTGCCGTTCTGTGGCTATTATTTTGTTGTCTGAAATAAAAACAAACAAAGTATTTACTCCCAAATGAGCGGATTTTAGGTCAATAAAATCATCCATATTGCAATAATAGTCAGTGATAGAACGGATACTACCTTCTATTGTCTGTCCATTGCTTTTGAGCCAAGCAAAAGCACCTGTATCGTATGTTAATAGTACGTCTTGGGTGCCATCTTGGTCAAGGTCTATGATGTCTATTTGGCGATATTGGGCAGTATGAGGAATTGTTTGAGGAGTCGTACTAAAGCCACCCGCATCGGTTTGTGTATATACATAAATGTTCCAATAACCACCTACAACAATATCTGGTCTTTGGTCGCCATTGATGTCTCCTACGCCAATGGTGGCACAGGCATTGCAGTTGAATGCCAATACTTCCCACTCCCCAAATTGCATATTACCCAAATTGCGAGCCAGTTTTATGCCTTCGTTATAATATACTATTAGCAAGTCTTTGTCCCCGTCTTGGTCAATGTCGGTAAGATTGTAGTTCATGGCATCATTTCCCGTTGCCCATTCTTTTGTATAAGCCCTCCCCATACTGCCATCAGATTTCAGAGTTTTCACCATCATTTTAATACTCATGTCCATACCATTTCCGTATAGTATGACAATGTCTTTCGTTTGGTCATTGTTGATATCTGTATATTCCCAAAATCTGAAATTCTGCGGAATCATTGCATCAGCATTGTTTGATTCAAAAACCTCAAACTTACCTTCGCCATCATTTTTGTAATAACTAATACCGTCATACCCATTAATAATGTCAATATCATGGTCACCATCTATATCACCCATACCAATTACATTGGTGTTAATATCCACTACTTTTGTGTAGGTATCAAAGTTTGTTCCATTGGACAACAAACTTTGAAAGGTAATTGCATTAGATTGGTCTAATAGTGTAATGTCGGGAATCTCATCACCATTGATATCATTAGTAAAGATTTTTGTATAGGTATAGCTACATTCAAAGTAAGGACAATAGGCGTGTCCAAACATTATTGTTTGCTCTTCTTTGTTACGTATTTGTAAAAATCCTGATGAAGATAAGGTGGTAATTTCGTCGATATTATCGTTGTTATAATCTACAAAATTGTAACTAACAACATCAAGCAAATACATCATATCTTGCCATGTTCCTGTACTAGGGTTTATTTGGCGAGCATATAACTGATTATAGACAATAAAAAATATTTCTGGTATACCATCTTGATTAAAATCCTTGATATTTATATTATCTATATTGTTTATATTACAATTTCCATGTGGTTGTAGCCCGATATTTACTAAAATGTCAAACACTAAATTGCCTACATTATATAAGCAAAAAAACTCTGTTACATCCAAAGTTGTATTGTACTTTACTGTCACAACATCAAGTTCTTGGTCGTTGTTGAGGTCTCCAAGTGTCCATGCTTTTTCAATTCCAAAAATTGCTACTTCCATTACACAATCAGCACAAAGCAGTTGTGGAGTCTGAAAATGGTCTTTTTTGTTTTCTAACCAATAAAGATTCTGGTATTTTTCAAACACAATATCGGGTAGTTGGTCGTGGTTGAGGTCGTGGATTTCTATCGACAAATGCGATAGATAGGTGTAGGTGTCTGTAGTATATATTATCTGCGGCGTGGAAAAATAGCCATCAAAGAGACTATAACTCACCCAAATCTGACCCAAATCGTTTTGCACAATTTGGTCGGCTTTGCCATCTTGGTTCAAATCGACAAGCTCGATATGGTTAATCCCCCCCCCAATGCCCACGTCTTTCCCTTCACTAAGGCTATAGTTTTGGGCATTAATGTTGCTGGCAAAAAAGAGAGAAATTAGTGCGAAAAGGCGCGAAAGGACTAATAAACTGTGTTTTTTCATGGTTTTGGTTTTATTTTTTTGTTTGAAGAAATGAGGTTTTTGGCGTTTATTGTTTACAGAAAGATAAAAAAGGATAGTTGTTACAAGTTTTTTACCGTTTTACTATCCGAAAAACTTGCGATTGGTCGTTGTGAGTAATGCGCAGAAAGTATAAGCCAGCGGGCAGATTTTCTAATGACCAAGAGTAGGAATAGGTATTGGTGAAATCTTTTGTATCAACCAATTGTCCGCTAATCGTGTAAAGTTGGCAATGGTATTGGCTAAAAAGTGCCGTTTCGTGGAATTGGATATAAATGTTTTGGGGAGTGGGATTGGGATAGAAAGAGGCAATAGGAGAGTCCGCATTGTCGGGTGGGAGTAGCGGTTCGTGCTTTTGCGATTGGTTTTTGAACCAACGTATTTTGCCGTCCAACACCGATGCCGCAACTATATCATCGTCGCCATCGTTGTCCAAATCGGCGGCGGTTAGCACTTTTATGCCCAAGGCATTCTTGCTGATAGTAATAGTATCGTTGAAACCGAAGGCAGAGAAACAACGCTGCCAAAGTATTTCACCTGTGTTATAAGAACCTACAACTATGTCTTTTCGTCCATCTTGGTCTATATCTGCTGTACACATAGCTTTAGCGTTTGTAAGGTTACTTAATATAGGTCTTGGTAAACGAAAACCATCGAAAAGGCAAGATGTTACTCCTGTTTGTTCGTTCAAAACAACTATATCTTCAATAAAACAGTTTCCCGCATTGATTAGTGCAATGGTTTGCGGTTGCCCTATGCTTGCGATATTGGTAAAGCGTATTTGCGAATAGTCTGTTTTATATTCACCAAAATGTACGACTGATTGTGTTTCGGAACTAACAATAATATCCATTAAGCCATCTTTATCGGGGTCAGCAACAAATATGCCTATTGGACGTAAAGTATCAGCTACTATAAGACGGTTATCAAAATTGCCATCGCCCAAATTTTTGTGCCAATAAACCACTTTGCCTGTGGTGCCTATAGAGATAAGGTCTATCTTTCCATCACCATCAATATCACCTGCTGCTAGGTTGCTTGCTCCTGTCACTTGTTGGCTAATGAAGCTAGCAGGGCTAAGGTTGCCTTGTCCGTCGTTGAGATAATAGGCAATGGTATTGTCGTCCGCCGAAGCTGTGGCTATGTCTATGTCACCGTCTTGGTCAATGTCTATGGGTGCGAGGGTTTGCAGTTTGTGTGATTCAGTATGGGTAATTCGAGCTTCAGAAAAGGTATCATTTTGTTGGTTTCTATACCATATAATTGTATTGTCTGTTTGCGAAACAGTTATTATATCTGTCCAACCGTCTTGGTCTAAATCTGCGGTACAAAAGTCGGTGAGGTTTTCGGCACTATTCGTGATAATGTTTTCTTGCATTGGGGCTTCGTAAGTTTCTAAGGTGTGGAGCCATAAATTATGCACATTAACATCATGTATCAATAAAACATCTTGCCCTTCTATGGTAATATCATATAACGATATAGCATTGAACGGTTTTTTCATCCATATTGTAGGTGACATGAAACTGCCATCAGCCTGTGCCAAACTACCTTTTATCGTTCCATCAATGTCAATAAAAACCAAATCTTTTTTGTCATCATGATTCATGTCTATCCACAAAAAATCCCTTATTCTCACATCGTTTTCTACCAAAACATGACTTTTAAAGGCATCATTTTGTCGCTCTACAGCAATGATTTGAACGTCCCACATAATAGCAAATAACATTTCATCAGCCATACTATCGGTAGGAAATACCACTTCTGTCCAAGTATTTCGTAAATAGGGTATTGGTTGAATAGTCGAGTCTATTCCTTGTTCACTGTTTTTAAGCCACCTTAAAGGCATAGGAAAATAGGATAGTAGCAGGTCGTTTATGCCATCTTTGTCTATATCTACAATGTCTATTCTGCTTAATTTTCCTGAATTTTCGAGCGTTTTAACGAGTTCAAATGCTAAATCACCAATAGAAAGTTGATAATAGATATGGATTGTATTATCATGTGCCAACACAATGTCCATTCTGCTATCATTATTTAGGTCACCTACTCCAATGATTTCGAAATATACATCATTGTTAATAAGATGCTCCCATTCTCCAAAAACCATATTGCCCTGATTGCGAGATAGCTTGAGACTATCATTGCGTGCAATTAAAATATCATTATCTCCATCTTGGTCAATGTCTGCAAAAGAATAACTGTCTATTTCTTCTCCAAATTGTTTTATATAAGTTTTACCGGGTTTTCCATTTGGCTGTAGAAGCTTAAAGACAAACGAATTATTTTTTTTGATAACAAAATCTTGTTGTCGGTCATTGTTCAGGTCTGTTCTTGAGATATTATCAATATTGAGTGCAATAATATCAAAACTATTGGTTTCAAAAAAAGCAAATTGTGCTGTACCATTGTTTTTGTAGTATTTTATTTCTTCCGCCGCCAATACGATGTCTTGGTCTTGGTCTCCATCTATGTCTGCTATTTCAAATTTCCTCGTATAAACGTCTATCAATTGTATGGGATTGGTGAAGGTATTGCCATCTCTCAAACAAGTAATTATTTTACAACCGAAATCTCCAAATGTAATATCTTGCTGTTTATCTCCATTGATGTCTGCTATAACTATTTCATCCCATGTATGCTCATCACAATCTATGTTTAGCATAGATGTAATAACCAACTCTCCATGATAATTATATGAGCTAACGACTGTCGAATAAATGACCATAATTTCGTAGATACCATTACCATCGGTATCGATAAATTCAAAAGCGTCCGCTAATTGCATCATCTGTTTTTCCCATACTCCTATTGTTTCGTTTTTTCGGTAGTAATAAAAATCTTCATTGTTGAATAGTAAAAAAAGCTCTTTTACTCCATTTTGGTCTATGTCTTTTGTGTTAATATCTTTTATACTACCCCTATTATCTACTACTATACCTGTTGTAGTAAAATTACTGAAAGCTATACCTCCCAAATTATAAGCAACATATAGTTCAATGGTCTGATTTGCTTCGTTGTAGCTTAACGAAATAATATCTGCTTTTTGGTCATCATTCATATCTATCATATCCCAAGTTTTTGAACTATATCCTACCACACAATCAGCACAAAGCACTTGTGGAGCAAGGAAATAGTTTTTTTTGTTTTCTATCCAATATAAATTTCTATCTATTTGAAACACTATGTCGGGCAAACCATCTTCATTAACATCATTAATTACCATAGTATCATCAACAGGACGACCAATATTGATAATGAGGGTGGGTGCTGCGAAAATACCTCCTCGCAAACCATAACTCAACCATGTTTTACCGTCAACGTTTTGCACCAATTGATCTAACTTGCCATCTTGGTTCAAATCAACAAATTCGATATTGATAATGTATCCGTTTATTCCCACCTCTGTCCCTTCACTAAGCGTATAGTTTTGAGCATTGGTGTTGTTCGCAAAAAGGAGAGAAATTAGCATGAATAGAAGGACATGACTCAACGAAGTAAATTTATTCATGGTTCTGTTTTTAGTTTTTTTTGTTTGAAGAAATGAGGTTTTTGGCGTTTATATTGTTGGTAGAAAAAAACACCAAAGCAAAGTAATAGCTTTGAATGGCTGCTATTTCGCTTTGGTATTTGATTTTGGACGCTTATTGTTTACAATAATCGGGGTTTAGGGTACAATTAGTTTGTGGACGGCACGTCGATTTTCTTGTTCCACACTCACTACATATTGTCCTGCTGGCAGTTCGTTGCGGTCAAGTACATATTGTTGTTCGGTGGTTGCACCCACACGCAAAACAGCTCCTTGGAGGTTATACAACCTGATCTGGGTGAGTTGTCGTTGTGGGTTCTCGAATGCGATGGTGGCGCGCTCTTGCATCGGATTGGGATAGATGCCTTGCAACAATGTGGGGTCGTTTTGCACCACAGCCGTCGACTCGCTCGCCACAAATGGGTCGCTTAGGCGCGGGTCGTGCGTAAAGGTTTCGTCGGTGAGGGTGCGCAAAAAAGCAACAAGAGCGGCTTGCTCTTCGGCGGTATAGTCAAATCCGGTGAAAGGCAAGACCGGCAAACTCCAACCATATACATTGTTGGCAGCAAAGGACGCATTGGGGTCGGGTTTTATTTCTTCGCTATAAAATTTGACAACTGCCTCCAGCGTAGCCAAACTGCCATCGTGCATATAAGGAGCGGTAAGGGCTACGTTTTTGAGCGAAGGTGAGCTAAACCGTCCTGCATCGGTGGGGTCGTTGGTCCAGCCGCCCATGCCTGCGTCGCTGGTGTGGTCTATTGCCAAACCATTGTTTTGTGGATAGGAGAAGGCTGCAAACAATTTGGCAGAGGTCAAGTTGATGTCTTGTTGGCGTGCTGGAACAGAGGTGTGACAGTGCCAACAATCACTCATAAATAGTTGTCGTCCTTGAATCTCTTGCGGTGTAAAATTGGCAAAGTTGGTCGCTATGCCTTGGTCTAATTTGCTGTTGAGGGGTAGCAATACCCGCACAAAATCGGAAATGGCGTTGGAAATTCGCGCTTGGGTGATGCTCGACGAACCATAAGCCTTTTGGAACAACTCGTCATAATATCCCAAACTTTCTAAACGTGTAATCAACTCACTGAAGTTCATGCCCATCTCTACTTCGTCTTCGATAGGCAGTTGTACCATCTCTTCTAATTCGGTGGCACGCTTATCCCACAACAAACCACGCCAGTGAATAGTGAACGGAATATCGGCAATATTGGGTGCGTTGCGGCGTGTGTCTCCTTCCAAAAAACCTTTACTTTTGGCTTTGTCGTCTGCAAAACCCAAACCTTGATTGTGGCAAGAGGCACAAGATGTTTTTTGATTGGCAGACAAGTTTTTGTCATAAAACAATACACGCCCCAAAGTCACAATGTCGTTGTCTTGCGGCAAATAAGGTTCAGAAAATAGCGCGGGAGCTACATTATTGCCTGTTCCAAAGGAAGAAGACCATCCATTTTCAGACAAAATATAATAGTCTGGCACTGTGACATTGTTATAGACATACGGTTCGTCAGGCAAAAACAATTCATAAACCGTGTTACCAACATGATATTCGCCCATTTTACTAATACCATCTAAAACGGCTTTGGATTGCAACGCAAAAATGCTTAGTAAAGCTAATAAAGATAATAATACTTTCTTTTTCATGCGCAATGAAATTTTTTAGAAAATGATGAAATAGTCGCTAAAGTTTTTGTGGATAGTATAAGAATTAGCTGCTTTGAAGCTACAAATATAGGCATTTTAATTAATAGTAGCATACTTTTTTTTAAAAAAAATTGTTTTTGCCTTTAAAACTATTCCAAAGACGAAAAATACTGTCTTAAGGTTGCTTGTAGCAATAATTTTTGGCAATTAATTTTCAAAAAACATACAAAAACTCAAACATCGGGTAACATTCCCCCAAAAAACGGAATTAACACAACATCAAACGCAATACCAAAGCATTTTTTGCAGAAAAAAAATTCAAACATCGGGTAACATTCCCCCAAAAAACGGAATTAACACAACATCAAAAGTTCTTCTCTAAAACTATCTGTTTTTATTTCTTAATTTTTAACTCCTCATTTCTAAACTTCTTTAAAAAAAAATTGTACCATGAAAAAGCTATTAACTATCGCACTCACTTTGTTTTTTGCTCTCCCAATGTTTGCTCAAGAAATCTTGAAAGAAAAACAACAAGAAGATATTGACGATAAAAACGCCCCCAAAGTACAACATAAACAATCAGACAAAGTAAAGAAAATTGCTGACCAATATGTGTTTGTGTTGGACGATGATAAAATAGAATCTTTTATCAAAAACGTCACTAAAAACAAAAAAGAATTTAAAACCCGCGACGAAAAAATGCAAGCCTACGAAAAATTTGAGAAAGTTGCCAGTCAAAAAGTTTTGCAAGTAGCCGAAAAAATGGGCGTTGACAAAAACAAAATCAGTCAGGTGTATGTAGGTTCTTTTTCGGGTTTTGCGGTGAATATCAAAGAAGACAAAGTGAAAGATATTGTAGCTAAAGCCAAAGCAAAAAATGTAGATTTCAGTAATTTGAAAGGTATTTGCCAAGATTTTGAAATTAACCTTAACAGCGTAGTAGATGCCACCGAAGTTACTGCTGCTCCACAAGCACAATTTACTCCTTGGGGTATTAGCCGTGTGGGTAGTGCCGATTATACAGGTTACTATTGGGCATGGGTTATTGACACAGGCATCGACCTCGATCACCCCGATTTGAATGTTGCTTATTCTGGTTGGCATCGCACCTACGTTCCCGGTACTTCTTCTGCCAACGACGACCATGGACACGGTTCACACTGTGCTGGCATCATTGCAGCTCGTAACAATACTATTGGTGTAAAAGGAGTTGCGGCTGGAGCTACTGTTGTTCCCGTAAAAGTATTAAACTCTGCGGGTAATGGTGAATGGTCTTGGATTTTGGCAGGTGTTCAGTATGTCAATTCTGTGGCATGGTCGGGCGATGTAGTGAATATGAGTCTGGGCGGTGGCGCTCCATCAAGCTGGGACGAGTTCTGGTATTGGGCAACAGGTGACGACCGTTTAGATATGGAAAACGCTATCCGCGCAGGTGCTAACAAAGGCATTCGCTATATCCTTGCAGCAGGTAACGACGCTCAAAGTGCTACTAACCAAACCCCCGCACGCATCAACGGCACTAATATCTACACTGTTTCGGCGATGAATTGGTATGGCTGTTTAGCAGATTTCTCTAACTATGGCACGCCCGTAGATTATGCAGAACCCGGCGTAGATAACTATTCTTGTTACAAAAACGGTGGTTATGCTTATATGAGCGGCACATCAATGGCAGCTCCTCACTTGGCAGGCATTTTGCTCTCAACAGGTGGAACTGTTCGAAATGGAGGTATAATTTGTGGTGACAAAGACTCCAGCGCTGATAGAATTGGTATTAGATAATTTTTAAAATTTCATTAAACTTAGCATAACAAACCGTCGGTCTAATTCCCTCGAAAAAGGGGGAATTAGACCGACGGTCTTTGGTTAACCAACAAGTTGTTTTTGCGCTATTGTTTAACAATTTTCCAAGTTTGGTGTTGCTGGTCATGCGCAATTTGTAGCAAATACAGCCCTGTCTCTATATGGCTAAGGTCTATTGTTGTCCTTGCTTGTCCGTTGCTTTGCCCTTCCAACAACAATTGTCCCCATAGATTAGATAAGCTATAGTGGTGTTGGTGCAGCGGATTTTCAAAACCGATGGTTAGTTGGTCTTGGGCAGGATTAGGAAATACTTGCGCTATGTTGGTGGTTTGGGCAGAATAGGGTGGGAGAGAGGGAGCGTGCAAAACATCATTGGGCATATTTTCATGCCAAATAATCCGATTGCTCAACAAATCTGCCGACACAATGTCTTGGTCGCCGTCGTTGTCTAAATCTGCCGTAGCCAAGACAACACCTCCTACAACATCGCTGCTAATCTCGATGGGCAAACTAAATTCTCCTTTTTTATTTCCTGCTACCCATTTTATTTTATCTTCTATGTCCATTCCATAGATAATATCTTCGTTGCCGTCGTTGTTCAAATCAGCGTTTGCGATGCTTTTTACACCCAACTCATCTGTCATAACAAATGCGCCATGCTCTATATAAGCATTGCTAAACAAAATATTGGAAGAAGCAGCAACCATAAAAATTTCCTTTATAAAGCTATTTCCTATGACATTGCCCACACCCATTGAGCGTGGTAAATTAATAATTTGTGTGCGATAGGTTACAAAACTGTCGTTCCCTACATATCGCGAATAGTTAATTTTACCTTCTATGGTAGAAGCACTAATAATATCAGCAAAGCCGTCTGCATCTATATCTTCTACAATAAGTTGGTTAGGAAAAGATAGGGCAGTGTTTGCTGTTTGTATAGGAATTAATTCATACTGACCATTCCCTAAAAATTTATGCCAATATAGTTGTGCTTCGGCTGGCAGTATAGATATGATGTCAAGTGAGCCATTGTTGTCTATGTCTCCCACACCAATGGCTTTTATTTCGGGTAGATAATTTGTAACAATAGGTGAAGCGAAAGACCCTTGTCCTTCATTAACGAAATACAAAATTTGGTCAGCATTAGGCGCTGCAACTATTATATCAAGAAGTCCGTCATTGTTCATATCAGTTACTTCCATATCAGTTACACCCATGATTTCGGTAGCGATAATTTGTGGTGGAGCAAAACTTTGATTTTGTAAGTTTTTGTACCATGTAACCGTATTATCACTTTTTGAGGCAACTACAACATCATTCCAACTATCATTATCTAAATCGACAGCGGCTATTGACGAAATTTCTCCGTTTGCGAGGTCTATCTCGTGTGGTGCAAAAGAAGGAGCATTGAATAACGCACAATAATATAGCCTTCCTACAGCATTAAACAATAACCCTTTCTTTTGTCGAACGATTGACTCTATATTCGGACCTAAATGTATGGGGTTAGCCACAGGTTCGGAAAAATTGCCCATGCCTACATTGAATATACATGCAACAGATGATAAAACATCGACCCCCGGCATGGATTGCAATTGTACTACAATATCCCCCAATCCATCTTGATTTATATCCATTACAGTAATGCGATAGATAGTATTTGTTCCCCAAATGGTTTGATGATATAAGGAATCGGGAGAAACGAGGCGATATAACATCACTCCTATATTAGTGCTAACAATATAGGCATGTTCGTCGGAAGCAGAAAGTTGAATGGGCGCACTATTAAAAATAAAAGCACTTTCTGGGGTTGCAAAATACGAGGTGTTGGCAAAGGCGTTACCTTGAAAATCCTGCCCCCACCATAAACCATTATAGCTTGTTGCTACAATATCTATAGTTTGATCGGCTTCCGATTCAGATATATGGAAGTCGTCTATTCTACCAAAAGAAGTGGTAAGAATTCCGATTGGAGTAGCAAAACTATTATTATTTTGTTGTAGCGCCACTTTTACTTTGCACTGTAGCATATCGACCGTATTTTCTGTATATACAATATCGGGCAATGAATCGCGATTAAGGTCTGTAATAACGATATTGTCACAACTCAAACAATTCATAAGCAATGTCCAATTAGCAAAAGTACCGTCTCCATTGTTGCGGGCAAATTGAAAAGTACTGCCATAACCTACCACAATGTCTATATCTCCATCTCGGTCAATGTCTCCTGTAGTAATACTCTTAAGATTTACATTTTCAGGCAGTGATACGTGTAAGTATTTAATATGGCGAATCCTATCTTGTTCATCAAAGTAATAAGCAAATAGATATTGCGACATGACAACAAGAGCATCTTGATTACCATCATTATCAAAATCTCCCATAGTAAGTTTAGTCTGGTCATTATGGAGTAGTGGCTGGTTTGGTATCTGCAAAAGATTATTGTTATTAGTGAGTAGGAATGCCGAAATAAGGTTGTACTCTATCATAACAACATCTAAATAACTATCGTCGTTGATGTCTATCAAATAAACGTTTTTATCTGAAGTAATGAATGTATTGCCCCAAAAGGAATTGGTGAATGTCAAATCTCCATTATTGCTAAACATGCGTATACCACTTGTAAGTACCACTAAGTCGTCTTGGTTATCGTTATTTATGTCACCAACAGCTAAATTATGTGTAACTTGGTTTTGCAGTAAGGTATCGCACTCAAACCCGTTTCCTGAACTGAAACAAACTTGTAATTCTGGACTGTAGTATCTTTCCACTACCACATCAAGTTGTTCATCATTATTGAAATTAGCAAAATAAATGTTCTTTATCTCGCCCAGCATCCAACTAAACGATACACTTTGATAAACAGCTCCTACCTGTTTAAAGACTTTGTAACTATTTCCAATCCTAAAAATAAGTTCTTTGGGAAAACCGCCTACCAAATTGCGTATTTGTAAGTCACCATTAATCTCGTTTTGAACCGTTTGGAAAGTTCGAATCACTGGTTCATTGAATTGAAAATCTATCGTTTGATACCAAATCCTTACAGCAGTTGTATCATAACTTAATACATCTAATCGGTTATCCGTATTCATATCCTCAACTGTCCAATAATTATTCATCGTGACACAGTTGGCGCAAAGTATTTGGAGGTCTGCAAAGTGCATAGCTCCCATATTGCGATACCAAAACAAACCCTGTTTTTGTTGGCATATTATATCTGTCCAACCATCTTGATTAACGTCTCCTAAAACAATTTTTTCACTAAAATCTTGTTGGTCAACTAAAAAGTAAATATTGTCCCAATAAGATGTTCCCTGATTGAGGTAGCATATAATTTGCATACTGGTTGTCGAAAAACTAACCAAATCTTGGCGACCATCATTGTTCATATCCGCCAGTTGAGTAGTTTGTTGGTTATATGCACTAACTACTTGCTCTCCGCCCAAAACTACTTGTGCTGTAGTAGGCATGGCATAATAGCAACTTAACAAAACGATAAATGTAAGCAATAGGTTTTTCATAATACAATAGATTTTAGTTTAAAATAGCGCTATGGCTGTCAAAAGTAGGTGTTTTTTTATTATGTTGTGCTATTTTATGCCCAATAAAATAAAATAAAAGACCGTCGGTCTAATTCCCGCGAAAAAGAGGAAATTAGACCGACGGTCTTTGGTGTGATTTCAACACTATTTTAGCTATACTAAATTGAATACAGTCTTAGGATTTTGTAAAATGTTGACAGTCGAATAATTGCGGTCACAAAAAACACACATCTGCCTACATTATTTTCGCTGCCCGAAATAGTGCTGTTTCGGTCGTTGAGGCATGAAAGTCACGGCTAAACAGACAAAGAATGATAAATTGCCTCAACGATTGCCTACATTTTGTGGTAGCTAATGTGGAAAAACAGACAAAATGCCTGCGATTTTGCTTGCTACCACAAAATTAAGCAAAGACCACAGCACGCCGGACGAATCCACTCGAAAAAGAACACCTTTTTTTGCTACTTTTTTGCTCACCCAAAAAAGTAGAATCACCATTTGATGCTTACGATAATAGTATTTCGAGGAATGGTAAATTGCTGTTAACTGATGTTACATCTTGGGACAAGTGCATGACATCGTCTATTATCAAATCCGAAAAGTATTTTCAATTCAGTATAGCTAAAGTTCCTACTGTCATCTCGCCATCAATACTCAAAATTTTTTGTTTATGAAGTACTATTATTCCTTCTTATTATTATTTTGTTGCTATAGTAATGTGTATGCACAAACTTACAACCGAAAAGTCGTTCTCGAAAACATCACAGGCGCATGGTGTGGACTTTGTCCCGAAGGCAACCACACTTCCCGTCTACTTCAAGAAAGTTTTGGTGCAAATATAATACCTATTGGCATTCATATTGAAGACCCTATGACCATACCCACTACCGACACAGTGGGAGAATACTATACAGGAGGCGGTGCAAATGCTTTTTTGTTAGACCGCTATCTTTTTCCCGACCAACAATTTGTGCCATTCACATTTGAAGTAACACCTCTATCCGAGAAAATTGCAGAACGCCTTGCAACTCCTCCTATTTGCAGTGTTCATTTAAACCATGTAACGTATGACCCTCTCTCTCGCCAAGTGACCATCGGAGTCAACGCAACTTTCTTGCAAGATGTGAGCAATTATCAAGATTTGCGTTTCAATTTATACATCACCGAAGATAGTGTCCATTCCACAGCTATGGGGTATAGCCAAACCAATTTTTTTAATATGGCACCCGGTTATTTCTACACAGGTGCTGGCAATCCTATTATTAATTATCCACATCGCCATGTCTTAAGAGCAGCTTTGGGCAATGCTTGGGGAACAACAAGTAGCATCAATAGTCTTCCCAAAGACATTGTAGCAGGAACATCTTTTGCACATACCTACACCTATACCCTCTCCGAAACATGGGATATCGACCAAATAAACATCATTGGTTTGGTGCAAAACTATAATGCTGATGATTTCCGATACAGCGAAATACTAAACGCAGACGACATAACAATAGCAGAAATTTTGGCAACAATGGAAGCTAATCCTATGCAAACCGCTATCACACCCGCCAACTTGCAAATAGAAAAGATATATCCCAATCCTGCCCAACATCAACTTGTACTACAATTGTTGCAAAAAGAAAACACACCAACACAAATCGCTTTGTATGACCTCGCTGGCAAACATCTTAAAACTTTCTACAGCGAACCTCTCGACAAGGGCAAACACCAATTCCAGCTACAATTACCCACCTTGCCCACAGGCATGTATAACCTACGTATTCAAACACCAACCCACAGCCAGTATTACAATATCTACATAGCACAATAAAAAATCTACCATAAAAAAAGTGGCTATCTCTTTGTCAAGAGATAGCCACTTTTTTTTCACATATCCATAGCGCACACGCGATAGGACTCTCCCCTACCCTATTGTGTAACAATACTTTCTGTGTATCATCTTATTATTTTTTGCGTTCAGGCTCTTGTATAAACTGCCACAAAATAGCAGAAATAGCCAAACAAACCATACAAACAACAAAAATAATGGCTTTATCGGGTGTTTTTTCGATAAATTTGCTCAATAAAGCACTTACTAAAATTTGTGGTATAACAACCGACAAATTAAACACTCCCATATACCAACCTGTTTTGGCACTACTTACTTTTTCGGTCACAATAGCAAAAGGAATGCTTACGGTTGCTGCCCAACCTATTCCTACAATCGCCATAAAAACGTACAATAAACTTTCGCTTCGCGGAGCATAATAGATAAGTGCATAACCCAACGCCATGATAGCAATAGCAATGGCATGAGTACGAACACGTCCCAATTTTTCGCTAATAGGTTCGAGAACAAAACGAGGCAACAAAAACCCGACTACATTCATAACCAAAAAAGCCATTGCAATAATTTTACCTGCCGTTTGTATATCGGCGGTTAAATGTTGTTGGATATAGGCAAACATAAAGACAAACATAGTTTGGACACCCAGCCATGTAAATCCATGAGCAACATAGATGCGCCAAAGGTCGGGGGCAACAGTAGCATTAGCGGCTTGTGTAGTGGCAGTATCATTACTAACGGTCAAATGGCGCGGCTCTTTGATGCTCAAAGTAGGCACAATAGAAAACACCAACACCAACACCACACCCACATAGATGAGCGTATAATTGCCATACCAAACCGTGATGAGGTATGCCAACACCCCAAAAGCACCCGAAATCGTCTGCATCCACGTATAACCTTTCGTGCGAGCTTCGCCTTCGGGAGTCACATCAGCAATCAGCGAACGTGTTGGGTTGAAGCTGATATTAATTGCCAAATCTAAACTCAAAGCCACAATCAAGGCTACTATCATCATATTGCTAATGCCCAAAAAATTGGCTATAGGCGTTAAATTGGGCAGACAGAAAAGCATCAACGCTGCCAAAATACCACCCACTAAAATGTAGGGACGACGACGACCACCCCATAACCACGTTTCGTCACTTACAAAACCGATAGTGAGTTGCCCGATAATGCCCGCTACAGGACCCGCCAACCAAACATAGCCCACCTCATCTATTTTCAGCCCATATTGCGTAGATAATATCCAGCTAAGTGCCGAAATTTGAACCGATAGGGCAAAACCCATTGCCGTAGCAGGAAGACTCAATAAAACATAAAAATTGTCGCTAAGTTTTTGATTTTGCTGTTTCATGGTATTGTTGTTATGATAACGCTTAAAATGATGAACAGAAATAAGTCGTTTTATCCGCCATTTAGACCTTGACTAAATTTGTCCAACTTCGCCACAAAAATACAACCTAATCTTTACAATAGCAAGTTAATGTTTATTTTACGTCATTTTTTGTCGGATTATCAGCTTTTTTTAGGCAAGGGTATACAACTAAAGCGATTTTATGCGTATCTTGCGCACTATTTGGTAGGCAAGTTGAACACAATTAACTTAATCATAATTTACTTAAAAATTACCTTTATGCAAAAAAAACTCCAACTATTCACAAGTTGTTTGTTATGGTTGTGTGGAACAATGCTTTTGGCTCAACCAGTAAACGATGCTTGTTCGGGTGCAACAAGCATTCAAGGTTTGTTTGGGCAAGCTATTGGATCACTCCAATTTGATGGACCCTACAACAACACATTAGCCACTCCCACAGCAGGTTTGGCGGATCCCAGTTGTTTTCCCGATGGACCAGGCGCTGCCAGCGCCATTGACAACGATTTGTGGTTTACGTTTGTAGGTGATGGTAACACCTATTTTATCGAAACATCAGACTGTAATGGTGGCTTAACCGCCGCACAATACATTACAGATGGTGACACGCAAATCCAGATTTATACAGGTAGTTGCGGAAGCCTCGTTGCTGACCCCAATGGTTGTAACGAAGATGGACCCAGCGCTACCGACACCACCTATCCCGCAGGTCTCACCTTTGAAACCGTAGCAGGAACAACCTACTATTTGATGATTGACGGTTACAATGCTGTGGCTGGACGTTTCTGTATCAATGTAACCCAACAAGATGCCCTCTCCTGTGCCTCGCTTGACCCTGGTGCTACCATTAACCTCGATGTCAATCCTGTTCCTTATTTGGATACGATGTTCATCGCAACAGATGGTCCAGTGCTTTATCCAAGCGGTCAAGTATCAGGTTTGGCATGGGTGATTAGTTTTGACACCTTAGCAACAGGCAATGTAGACCCTCGTGACAATCCAAGTTACTGGGGTTCTTTCACCATCGACCCCAACCTTAATGGTGGTACGTATGACGTATTGGGTTTTATCAACAATGGCGGCTTGCCCGCAGGCTATACTTGGTGTTTTACACCCGTAGTTGTGGCTAATGCAACAGGCACAACAAGTTTCAATACCGTTGTTCTTGACCCTGATTGTTTCCAAGTAGGCGAAACAATTTGCATTGATTTTGAGTGTAATGATGTTGATGCAGGAACACTAAGTTCTTCTATCGCCGATGGCAATGTCTGTTTTGGTGAAACCATCACCCTCGATTTTGCAGGCACACCCGTTTTCTCTGTCAATAGCGACGCAGGTTCGTTGGCTATCGCAGCGTATGCAGGCGAACCCGACCCTACTTTGGCAAGTGAAAGTCCTTTGTATGATCCCAACTTCATCGGTTTCTTCAGTGTTGATGAAGCCCTAACCATTACCAATACCTTTGGCGATGGCATACCCACCTATTTCGCTCCTGTCACCCTAGAATATGCACCCGCAGATTCACTCTTAGGCGTGGTAGGCGATGATGCAAGTATCGACTCTGTATTCTTTGCAGGTGGCTCTTGTATAAACGTGGGACCAGCAGTGATGGTAACATTCCAACCCGAAATCATATTGACCGAAGCCTTTACCTCCTGCTATACAGCTTTCTTCATCGAAGGCGGAAGTGGTACTTATACCTATACCATTACCGATTCAAATGGTGCAGTAATAGACTCGGGCGACTCTGAAAACGACCCTGACATTGGAGACTATTTGGTATCCAATAGCTTCCCAACCAACGCAACCTATACCGTAGCCGTGACTGACCTTGCTAATGGTTGCTCAACAACAGCGACTTTCGTTTCTCCTGACAATACCGACATGCCCGGTACCGCAGAGGCTTCTACCGATGCAGTATGTTTCGGAGCTTCGGTCGATGTCTCAACATCAGGAGCCAGCCTTGGCGCATCGGATAGTTTATTTTCCAATGTTATTGTTTGGTTAGTATCTGAACAAGACCTCAATGGCGAATTTGCCAACTACTTAGGTGTGGTGGCTGTTACCAACGATGTCAACGAAGTGCTTACATTCGACAATACAGATACTGAAGCTACCGGTACTTTCTATTTTACGCCTATGACCGCCTCTTTGATAGATGGTGATTTATATGCCGATTGTCCAATAGTAGGCAATTCTGTGATGGTTACATTCCTAAGCGAATTGACCGCTACAGCTACAGGTGATGGTTGTTCTATTACTGTAACAGCGACTGGTGGCGATGCCGCTAATGGCTATACTTTTAATGTATTGAATAGCAATAACGAAGTAGTTGCAAGTGGCGATGATGCTAACAGCACTGTAGAATTAAGCGCCAATGGTGATTATACTGTCAATGTTACCGACGATTCTGGTTGTACTGTTAGCGCAGCAGCCACGCTTGCTGATTGCTGTACGCCTATTACGTGCAACGACAATGACTGTTTGACCGAAGATACTTTCGATACGGCTACTTGTTCTTGTGTATTTACACCTATCGAAACACCTACTTGCGATGATGGTAACTGTGGTACGACAGATACCTATAACACCGCAACTTGTCAATGCGAACATACTCCTATTACGCCGCCTAACTGCGACGACAATAACTGTAATACCACCGATTCTTACAACACAAGTACTTGTCAATGTGAACATGTTGCTGTTACACCGCCAAGTTGCGACGATAACAACTGCGCAACCGCCGATACCTACAATAGCACTACTTGCGAATGCGAACATGCAGCTATTGTTCCTATCACAGGTTTTGAGGTGAGCGATGCTGTACTTTGTTCAGGAGAGTCTATTACGCTTACTGCCGCCTCTACTATTGGCACAGTAAGTTACAAATATAGCACCAACCCCAACTTTGACCCATATACAGCAGGCACAGCATATACCAACCAAGCTATTACAGCTACAGGTTGCGACCCTGTTACTTATTATTTCAAAGCCTATATCACAGGCACAGCGGGTTGTGAAGAAAGTAGCGATGCTATTTCTGTAATGGTATATCCTGCTATCCAAGCCTCTACATTAGCGAGTGCTTGTGGTGCAAGTGTATCTATCAATGGTAACTGTAACTATACCGTAAGTTGGGAAGATAACAGCGGCAACACTGGCGCTGGTAGCTATAGCCTCGACCAACAATTAACTACCCAAAATACAAGTGTTGTTTTCATGGTAGCCAATCCTGCTGCTCCTGATGGTTGTGGCGAATTGGTGCTTGACCCTGTTAGCGTAACTTGTCCCGCCTTGGTATGTAGTGCATTGGACGGCAACCAAAGTGTAGATACAACGCCTTTGTGTAGTGGCAGCTCACCTGCTATCACCAACGGAGCTGTGTTAAACAATGACTTTAGTGGTGGTAGTATCACTTGGGTATATAGCACCGATGCCGACTTCGACCCTGCAACAGACGGCGAACTATATGAAGGTCAGGCACTTACTGCTGAAGGTTGTGTGCCAACTGTTTATTATTTTGCGGCTATCCTTTCTGATGTTGAATCTTGCAGCGACCATAGCGAAACTTTTGCAGTGAGCGTATATCCGCCTATTGATGCCAATAGCAATAGCGGTTCTGACTGTAGTCCTGCTTCTGTAACAGGTATTTCTGTAGAATGCGGTTTTGCGGTCACTTGGGCTGATTCAGATGGCAATGTAGGCACAGGTCCCGTTTATTTGCCCGAAACAGGCGCTATCGGAACTGTTACCTTTACCATTACCAATACAGCCGCACCAAGCGGTTGCCAAGCGGCTACTTATACGGCTTCTTACAACTGTTCTGACTTGGTTTGTGCGCAATTAGACGGCAGCCAATCTGTATTAGAAAGCGCTATTTGCTCAGGACAAAGCCTTACTTTGACCACAGGTGGTGTAATTGACAATGACTTCCCCGGTGGTAGTGTAACTTGGGTATATGGCACAACCTCTAACTTTAATGCCTATTCAGGTACTGTGTTCACGGGTGCTTTACCTGCCAATACAAGCTGTAGTGTCCAAACTTATTATGTTCGCGCACGTTTAGATGGTGTTGGCGGTTGTTCAGACCAATCTAATAGCTTTATCGTTAGTGTTTATCCAAGCATCAATGCAACAGCAGTGAACGGCACTTGTAGCGCCAGCGTCACTACCAACTGTCCTTCTTTTGCTGTTACACACAACGGTATTAGCGGCAATAGCTTCACCGCACAACCCGGACAATCTGGCTCTGTTACCTTCGTCGTTTCTAACTTAGCAGGCGCGCCAAGTACTTGCTCACAAGTAAGCGTAACAGCTACCTACGACTGTCCAAGCATCGTTTGTTCTACTTTAGATGGCAACCAAAACGTTACACAAAGCAGCATTTGCTCTGGCGGCAACATTACTGTTGCTAACGGTGGTGTGAACAATGGTAGCTTTAGCGGTGGCATTGTAACTTGGGTATATGGCACAACTCCCGATTTTGATGCCTACACAGGAACAGCATTTACAGGTTCTTTACCTGCTGCCACTGGTTGTAATCCACAAACTTATTTCTTAAAAGCTCGTTTAGATGGCGTAGCAGACTGTACAGACCAAAGCTCGGCTTTTGCAGTAAGCGTTTATCCACAATTGAGCAACCTTATCAGTTTGAACAGCGGTAACTGTAGTGCAAGTATCACCACTTCTTGTACTAACCTCAACATTACTTGGACATATAACGGACAACAAGGAACAGGCAATACCGTAATTGCAGAAGCAGGCACAAGCGGAACAGCTACTTTCACGATTAGCAATGCCGCAGCACCTTTGGCTTGTAGTAACGCAACGCTTACAGCCTCGCTTAACTGCCCCGAAGAACCTACTTGTACGCCTAACGAAGCAGGTGTTTGTTCTTTGACCTATCTAAACCTAAATCCCGTAAACGGTCGTGTTGATGTTTGCGAAAACGATGGTGTTCAAGCCGTTGCGACAGGACAAGCCGTCAATGACCCCAGCTATACAGGTGGTTTCATCTTACACAACAACCCAACAGGCAACCTTACTGCTCCCGGTACTATCATCTATGACTATAGTGTCACAGGCGAATTTATCAACGATGGCAGCTATCCTGTAGGTCAAGTGTTGTATGTATCAGCAGCAGTATTACCTGCTCCATTTGGTAGCACTTTGAGCGGCGAATGTGCTGATTTCAGCGCACCAACAGATTTGATGTTCTTCAACGACATGAGTGCAGCTCCCGGCACACCACAATGTGACTATCAAAGCGAAACTTATGTTATTAGCTACAACCTTTCGGGGGGTGCAGGCAACTATACTGCCGATGGCGGTCAAATTATCAATAATGCCTTCATTACAGACCCAATAGCATTTGGAGCTTCTGCCACCTATACCATCACAGACGGTGCAGGTTGTTCTTATGCCATCGAAGCAGCTCACTCTTGTGGCAATCAACCTGATGTAGAGAACATTAACTTAACATTATCTACTCTTGTAAGCAATAACATTTCTGACAACTTGTCAAACTATGTGGCTGATGTCAATGGCGACAACCTGAACTTCAGCTTCGGTGCCGTTTCTCCTGCTGGTGCAGGTACGTTCAATGGCAACCCACAAACAGGTTCTTTCACCTTTACGGTTGCCGATGGTTTTGTAGGTACTGTTACCATTCCTTTCACCGTATCTGATGGCAACACTCCACCTGTTAACGGCACTATTACCATTTTGGTTAGCAACGTTGTATTGGATTGTAGCGTATTAGACTCCATTACCATTGCTCCTTCTGTATTAGTGAATGCTTTGGGTGGCAATTATGATGCTTGGATACAAATTTCAGGTGGCTTACCAAGTGTTGATGGCAGTAGCTATAATGTTACCATCACAACAGACAATGGTTTTGTTTATGCTGGAGAACATCCCACTGCTAACGACATCTTGGATTTGCAAAACATTCCATTTACCCAAGAAGCCGACTCTGCTTTTGTGATGACCATCACTGCTACCGACAACTTGGGCTGTAGTGGTAGCATTGCTATCACCATTACCACCAACTTAAACGTTTCTTGGTTGAGCTTTGAAGGTGAAGTCCAAGCCGAAGGCAACTTATTGCGTTGGATTACTGCCAGCGAAGTCAACAACGACTATTTCGTCTTAGAACGTTCCACAGATGGTCAAAACTTTGTGACTGTTCAGCAAGTTGATGGCAAAGGTACTACCAACACCATTAGCAGCTATGAATACTTAGACCGCAATGCCCCCAAAGGCACCAGCTACTACCGCATTTCGCAAGTAGATTATGACGGTAGCCGCACACAAGGCGGTTGGGTAGCCCTTACTCGTAACGAAGTTAAATTTGGTGTAACAGGTGTATATCCTGTTCCTGCTAACCATCAAGTTAATATCCAATTTAATGCCGCTCAAGTAGGTAAAGTACAAGCCGCTATCCACGATGCTGCTGGCAAATTGGTAGAACAAATTAACATCAATGCCCAAGCAGGCAACAATGTTTATAGCCACAATGTTACAGCATATCCAACAGGTGTATACTTCATTACCCTAAACGACGGACAAACTATCAGTACGACTCGTTTTGTGAAATAGCGTATATAGTCCTTGACATAGCCGCACTTTGTAGTGTTGTTATATCATAACAAAAAGGCTGGCAAGATAGCTTATCTTGTCAGCCTTTTTTGTGTTTTATAGCCACCATGTTTGTCTGTTTTCGCATTCATCTTTGCAGATGCAGGACACCCCTACCGCACAACACTAACTTTTCCATAAGTCAACATTTGGTTTTGAGGGTTAATAAACTGATACAGATACACACCCGAAGGCAGGTACTCAATAGGAACGACAGACTGATTGTTAGAGGTAAAAGATAAAACCTGCCTACCCAGCACATCATACAGTACAAAGGTAGCGCTTTGCTCTTGGTTGTGGTTTTGTACTACTAAATGATCCTGCGCGGGATTAGGATAAACAGAAAAACCTCCCATTCCCATTTGCGGCAGCCCCACCGGAAACACCCCAACCACCTGATCCACCACACTCGTATCGCTACAAACCACAGCCGTCAAACGAACGGGGTAGGTGCCATAAGCAGGAAAAGTGTGGCTAACAAAAGCGGCATTGTTTATTTGCGGAGCAGTGCCATCGCCAAAGTCCCAGATGAAATGACCGCCGTCGGTGCTGTCGGGATAGACGAACTGGGAGAGGTTTTGGAAGGCTGTTGTGAGAGCGGTGGTGCTTGCGGTGGTGGAAAATGATGCTTCTGGCTCGGTGAGTAGACCCATGCAGTTGGTTTTGAGGAGGTAGAGATTGGCTCCATTGATTACATTAGGCTGATTAATCGCTTCGTCTCTACCACAAAATACCAAACTACCCTCGCTATCCAAAATCATATCGTATACATAATCGTTGCCCTCGTTA